>NZ_JBFBAD010000003.1:125056-203257 GCF_040682075.1 Actinoplanes sp. NPDC051411
CGGCGCCCTTGGCCGGGGCCTCCCCCTCCCGCGCCCCGACCCCTTTTTTCTGTGGCGGGCCGGCCCCGGCGGGGCGCCGGCCGCAAGGCCGTCGCCGCGGCGAGGGGATGGCATCGTGTTCCGTCCATCCCCGCGACATGGGAAGGTCAGGCGATCGCAACTACACCGGTCGATGGTCGGACAGATGAGCGGACTTGATCGACGTCAATTCCTCACCGTGGCGGCCGCGGGGGTCGTGCTCGAGCCGGTGCACTTCGAGAAGGCGGCCGGCGGAACCCCGCAGACGCAGTCCCGGTCCGGCACGATCGCCTACGGCGCCCCGGACTGGGTCTACATCCCCCTGCGGATTCCCGCGGGGGTCAACCGGATCACCGTGTCCTACACCTACGACAAGCCGGCCCCGCCGGCCGGGCAGGCGGGCAACGCGCTCGACATCGGCGTCTTCGACGAGAGCGGCATCGAACTCGGGAACGCCCGCGGGTTCCGGGGCTGGTCGGGCGGTTTCCGCACCGAGTTCACGATCAGCGCCTCGGACGCCACGCCCGGCTACCTGCCCGGCCCGGTTCGCGCCGGCACCTGGCACGTGATCGTCGGGCCCTACACGGTCGCCCCGGCGGGACTCAACTGGACCGTCACGGTGACGCTCGAGTTCGGGCCGGACGGGCCGGCGTTCGTGCCCGACCACGCGCCGCGCCGGGCCGCCGGCCGCGGAAAGGCCTGGTATCGCGGCGACATGCACCTGCACACCGTGCATTCGGACGGCCGCCGCACCCCGGCCGAGGTGGCCGCCGGCGCGCGGGCGGCCGGGCTCGACTACATCGTGTCGACCGACCACAACACGTCGAGCGCGGCCGGGGTGTGGGGCCAGTACGCCGGGCCCGACCTGCTGATCATCGACGGCGAGGAGATCACCACCCGCAACGGGCACTACACGGCGCTCGGCCTGCCCGCCGGCACCTGGATCGACTGGCGCTACCGGGCGGCCGACGGCGCGCTGGCCCGGTTCGTGCACGACATCCACCAGGCGGGCGGTCTCGCGGTCGCCGCCCATCCACTGGCCACCTGTGTTGCCTGCGGATGGCGTTTCGCCTACGCCGGGATGGACGCGGTCGAGGTCTGGAACGGCCCGTGGACCGCCGACGACGAGGCGGTCGTCGCGAACTGGGACGGGCTGCTCATCGCCGGCGCCCGCAGCGGGAACTGGCTGCCCGCGGTCGGCGACAGCGACGCGCACAGCGAGCCCCAGGTGATCGGCCTGCCGCACAACGTGGTCTACGCCGCCGACCTGGAGAAGGGCGCGATCCTCGACGCGGTCAGGGCCGGCCGCACGTGGATCGCCGAGTCGTCGGCGGTCGACCTCACGTTCACCGCCTCCGGCCGCGGGCACACGGCCGGCATCGGCGAACGGCTCGAGGTGGGCGACGCCGACCTCGTCACGGTGTCGCTGACGGTCACCGGCGAGCCGGGCGCGCAGGTGCGGTTGGTCACCGACGAGGGCGTACGCGTGAGCCTGCCGCTGCCGGCGGCGGGCCCGGTGACCTGGACCACGACGCCGCGGAATTCGCGTTATGTGCGGGCCGAGGTGCGCCGGGCCGTGCCGACCGCGACCACCCCCGACACGATGGTGGCCCTGACCAACCCGATCTTCCTCGGCCCCCGTGTGCCCAGGTGAATTCTCGGTGCGTGCGGTCGTGATCGTCTCTCCGGCTGTCGTAGGCTTGCGGCCCGGGACCCGGGGAGGTGCGGATGCCGGAGCTGGGCGCGCTCGCCGACCGGGTTGCCGTGCTTCCGGCCGACCTGCCGGTCGGGGAGCTCGAGGCGATGATCCGGGCCGACCCCGCCTCGCTCGGCGTGATCGCCGACGACGGCGGCACCCTCCACGTGCTCGACCGGCCCTATCTGGAGACGGTCTTCGCGGGACGGCTCGGCTACGGCGGGGCCGTTCTGCACCGGCGCCCGACCCGCGCCGTCCTGCGCCGGCCGGCACTCGTGCTCCCGGCCGCCACCGAGTGGGACGACGCGGCCCGCCGCTGCCTCGACCGCCCCAACCGCGACCAGGCCACCCCGGTCGTGGTCCGGCTCGACGACGGCGGTTACGGCCTGGCCCCGGTCGGGCCGCTGGGCGGGCTCGAGGCCTTCCGTCTCGGCGGCGACGAGTTCGTCGTGCTGATCGACGATCCGGGCGACCTGCTGGCCGGCGCCGACGTGGCGATGGCCGCCGCGAAGCGGGACCGCACCGGCGTCGAGGTGTGGGGTCCCGAGCTGGCCGGTCACGGCCCGTTGGCGCTGCTCACCGAGCTCCCCCTGGACGAGCTGAAGCTCGACCGCTCGTTCCTCGAGCGCATCGACGAGCCGCCGTCGCGGGCCATCGTCGACGCGGTCGCCCGGATGGCCAAGGGCCTGCGCCTGACCCTGGTCGCCGAAGGCGTCGAGGACCGGCGCACCGCCGAGATGCTGGCCGCGGCCGGGTTCGACCTGCTCCAGGGCTACCACTTCGGCCGGCCCATGCCCGCCGATCGCGTCCCGCCGGCGGTGGCCGTGTGACACGAGTCCTGATCACCAACGACGACGGCATCGCCGCGCCCGGCCTGGCCGCGCTCGCCGCGGCCGCCCGCCGGCACGGGTTCGACGTGGTCGTGGCCGCGCCGTCGCGCGAGATGAGCGGCATGAGCGCGGCGCTGCGCATCGAGGGAACCACGTTCCGCCGCACCGGGGCCGGGTTCGCCGTCGACGCCACCCCGGCCTCGATCGTCGGGCTGGCGGCCCGCGGAGCGTTCGGCGAGCCGCCCGACGTCGTACTCGCCGGCGTCAACCGGGGCGCCAACGTCGGCGTCGGCATCCTGCACTCGGGCACGGTCGGCGCGGTGCTGACCGCCGCCAACGCCGGCCGCCGCGGCCTGGCCGTCTCGCTCGACGTGCTCCGGCCGGGCGGCGACCTGTCCGAGCCGCCCGACGACGAGCTGCCCTGGCCGGCCGCCGCCGACGTCGCGGCCGGCCTGTTCGACCAGGTGGCGGCCGCGCCACCGGGCACGATCCTCAACCTGAACGTCCCCGGCCGCGTGCCGGTGGCCGGCCTCCGCACGGCCACGCTGGCCCCGTTCGGCCAGGTCGAGCTGGTGATCTCCGCGTCGGGCGAAAACAGCGTGGAGCCGGGCGTCGAGCGCAGCACGGCCCGCGCGCCGGGCAGCGACATCGACCTGCTGGGCGAGGGCTTCGCCACGGTGACCGCCATCCAGCCGCCGGCCGCGGTCGGGCTGCCGTTCGTTCCCGCCCAGCGCACCTCCCACGGCGAACAGCCGGAGCCACTCAGCGGATCGTCCGAGTTGGACGCTCGCCCTGAGCTGTAAGGTCGCCTCCGCACGCGAACCCGGAGGGCGCCGACCTCACGGTCGCCGCGGCGACGATCCTGGGCGTACGCGGGCACGCCGTGCTCGCCGAGAGCCCGGACGCCACCGCCGTCTGGCGTCTCGACGCGTTCGGCACCGCGATCGGCTCCTGGGTCATCCCCCCGGGTCGGCGACCCCGACCGGCCGGGCCTCGCCGACGTCTATCGTGGCCTGCTCGGTTGCGCGATCGTCACCTGGGCCGGCGACGAGGGGCTGCTGCCGGCCGGCCGCTTCGCCGCGTCCGGGCGCCCGCCTTCGCCGACCTGGCCGGTGAGGTGGCCGCGCGCCTGGCCGGCCGGACCGTGGTCGCGCCTTCGACGCCCCGGTCCTGGCTGCCGCGTTCGGCCGGCTCGGCCTGACCATGTCCCTCACCGGTGACCGGGGGCTGTGCACGATGCGGCTGGCCCGGCATTTCCTGCCGGTCGCCGGGCGCAGCCTGCGGGCCGGCCAGGCCGCGGCCGGCCTGCCGCCGCGCCGGGCCCGCTCCGCGTTGCACGACGCCCGGGCCGCGGCCCGACCTGCTCGCCCTCCATCTGCGCGTGGCCGGCGACCCGTCACCGTCGAACAAGCCTGGCTCGTCTGGCCGCCGCGGCCGGCCCCGCGTCGGCCGTGTCCCGTCGCCGGCCGGAGGAGCGGGAGCCGCACTTCCTGACCCGCCCCGTCGACCGGCTGCCGCGGTCGGCCCGCCCCGCGGCGACTCCTATCTCGACCTGCTCGGCCGGGCCCTGGTCGCCGTGTCGCCGTTCTGCTCGGCCTGCCCACGGCCGCGGCCGGCGAGGTCCTGGCAGCGCCCGGAGAAGGGCGGCTCCAGTCCGGTGACCTGGTTGTCCTCACCGGAGCGACGACGACGTCGCGTGAGGACGGGTGGCGGGAAGCGGCCGCCGCGGGGCTCGCGGTCGGCGACAACGTCACCAGGAAGACGCGCCTGCTGATCGCCCCGATGTCCGGGAAGGCGGAGAAGGCCCGGCAGTTCGGCATGCCGATCGTTCACCCGGCGGCCTACCAGGGCATACTCGCGGGACTGGGTGCAACTGTCTGACCATCGGCGTGTCGTCCGGAAAAGCTCGGCTGAGCGGTGGCGCGAGTGGTCGGAGCGGTGACAGTTGTTCCCCGCGTACCGGAGTTCTCTCGGATGGGAAGGTTGTTAACGTCAGCTCCCGGAAGATCGTGGGGGCAGGATGTACGCGGTGGTCGATCTGGTGACGGCCGGGGTGGGACTCGGGGTCCTCGAGGTCGCGGTGGTGCGGGCCGACCGGCTCGGCCGGGCGGTCGACGAGTGGTGCCGCCCGGTGGGGGAGGACTTCGCCTCGCTCGCCGGGCAGCTGGTCGCGCTCCTCAGAGGCCGGACCGTCGTGGCCCACAACCTGGCGGCGCGCGGGCTGGCGCTGGCCGCCGAGTTCGAGCGGCTCGGCGTGACCGCGCCGCTCGACGGACTGTGCACGATGCAGCTCGCCCGCTATTTCCTGCCCGCCGCGGGCCGCAGTCTCGACGCGTGCCGGATCGCGGCCGGGCTCTCGCCGCATCGCGTCACCGGCGCTCTGCCGGACGCCCGGGCGGCGACGGATCTGCTCGCGGTCTATCTGCGGACGACCGGCACCCCGCCGCCCTGGCTTCCGCTGATCGACGACGCCGCCCGCGCGCAGTGGCCCGCCCTTGCGCCGGGCGCCTCGGAGATGTCGATCCGCTGCACGGTGACCGAACAGGCACGGACCCTGCGGACGCGACTGATCGAACGGTTGCCCCGCGCCCCGGAACCGTCGGCCGACGCGTACCTCGAACTCCTCGACCGCTCCCTCCTGGACCGCCGCACCCACCTTGACCACGGCGAACTGCGCGCCCTGGCGCGCCGCCTGGGCGTGCCCGACATCGAAGTCCTGCACCGCCGATATCTCACCGACCTGGCGGCGATCGGCCGCGACCTCGACCCGGACACCGCGGCCCGGCCCGACCTGACCGAGATCGCCGACCTCCTGGCCCTGCCCGGCGAGTCGCTGGAAACGGCGATGAGTCAGGCATCGGCCGACCGGAGCGACAACTGGCGGCTCCAGGCGGGCGACACCGTCGTCTTCGCCGGCACGCTCACCCCGTCGAGGGACCGGTGGCTGAGCGAGGCGCGCGACGCCGGGCTGGTGGTCGGCAACGCCGTCACCCGCCGGACGCGGCTGCTGGTGACCGCCGACCCGCAGGCGCGGACCGGCAACGCCGAGAAGGCCCGCCGCTACCAGGTCCCGATCGTCCATCCGGCGGCCTACCGGGAGATCCTGCGCCGCGCCGGGCCACGCAACTCCCGGTTCTGAGCAAGACTGGGGCGCATGTCGTTCCCGCGCCTGCTCTCCCGCACCCAAGGCTTCCGGCTCGGCCGGCCGGTCCGCTTCACGATCAGCCCCGACGGCCGCCGGGTGCTCTTCCTGCGCAGCCGTGGCGGCGAAGATCCGATGCGGCTGCTCTGGAGCTTCGAGGTGGGCAGCGGCGAGGAACACCTGCTGGTCGACCCGCTCACGCTGAGCGACGACGGCTCCGCGCCTTCGGCGCAGGAGCGCATCCGCCGGGAGCGGGCCCGGGACCGGAGCTCCGGCATCGCGGATTACAGCGCCGATGAGGAGGTACGCCGCGTCGCGTTCGCGGTCCAGGAAAAGCTGAACGTCCTGCACCTGGGCACCGGCGAGGTGACGGCCCTGCCCGCTCGGTCGCCCCTGACCGCCGCCACGATCAGCCCCGACGGCTCGACCGTGGCCTACGTGTCGGACGGCTCGCTGCGCGTCATCGGCGTCGACGGCCGCGACGACCGGGCGCTGGCCCCGGCCGAAGCCGACGTCACCTACGGCCTGCCCGAGCACGTCGCCGCCGAGTCGATGGGCCGCCACCAGGGCTACTGGTGGTCGCCCGACAGCGACCGCCTCGCGGTGGCCCGGGTCGACAACGCGCCGGTCCAGACCTGGCATCTGGCCGATCCGAGCCGCCCCGACGCGCCGCCGATGGCCCGCCGCTACCCGCCGGCCGGCACCGACAACGCCGACGTGTCGCTCTGGGTGATCGGCGTCGACGGCAGCCGGGTCGAGGTGCTGTGGGACCGGGAGGCGTTCGAATATCTGGTCGAGGTCCTGTGGGACGCGCACGGCCTGTTCATGGTCGTGCAGGACCGGGCCCAGCACGAGCTGCGGGTGCTCGCCGTGGTGGCCGCCACCGGAGCGACCACCGAGATCGCCCGGGTCACCGACCCGGCGTGGACCCAGATCGTCCCCGGCGTCCCGGCCCACCTGGCCGACGGCGCGCTGGTGTGGACGGTCGACGACGACCAGACCCGGCGCCTGACCGTCGACGGCACCCCGGTCACGCCGGGCGGCCTGCAGGTCGCCGAGGTGGTCGGGGTCGACGGCGACACGGTGCTGTTCATCGGCTCGCGCGAGCCGACCGAGGAACACCTGTGGATGTGGTCGCCCGACGCCGGCCCGGTCCGGCTGACCAGCGAACCCGGGCGGCACTCCGGCCGGCGGTCGGCCGGCCTCACGGTGATCAGCTCGTCGACCCTGTCCGGCCACTCGGTCTCGGTCCACGGCGACGAGGTGCGCGCTGTGAAGAGCCTCGCCGCCGAGTCCCCGGTCGAGCCCCGGGTGACCCAGATGAACGCCGGCCGCCGCGAGCTGCGCACGGCCGTACTGTTCCCGGCCGGCTGGCAGGGCGAGCGGCTGCCCGTGCTGATGGACCCGTACGGCGGCCCGGCCGCCCAGCGCGCGATGGCCGACCGTGACCTCTACTGGGCGTCCCAGTGGTTCGCCGACCAGGGCTTCGCCGTGATCGTGGCTGACGGCCGCGGCCCTCCGGGCCGCGGCCCGGCCTGGGAACGCGAGATCTACCTCAACCGCTCCGACGCCCTGCTGGAGGACCAGATCGAGGCGCTGCAGGCGGTCGCCACCGCCCACCCGGAGATCGACCTGGGCCGGGTCGGCATCCGCGGCTGGTCGGCGGGCGGCTACCTGGCCGCGCTGGCCGTGCTCCGCCGCCCGGACGTCTTCCACGCCGCGGTCGCGGGCGCCCCGGTCACCGACCACCTGCTCTACGACACCCACTGGCAGGAACGCTTCCTGGGCGACCCGCGCATCGACCTGGGCCCCTACCAGCGCTCCTCGCTGATCGACGACGCGCCCAAGCTGACCCGCCCCCTGATGCTGATCCACGGCCTCCTCGACGACAACGTCTACCCGGTCCACACGATGCGCCTGTCGGCGGCCCTCTTCGCGGCGGGCCGTCCGCACACCGTGCTGCCGCTGCCGGGCGCCAGCCACATGCCGCCCGACACCGACATGCTGACCCCGCAGCTCGACTTCCTCCGGGCCGCCCTCGGCTGACCGCCCGGCATCGCCGGTGCCGCGGCAATCCTGGGGCCGGACCCGCCGACCGCTCTCGCGAGCCTGCACCTGCTGACCGAACACACCCAGGTCAGCGGCTACCACGGCCTCGACTTCGGCCGCCTTCTGCACGATCCCCGGTAGGCCGCCGCGCCGGGCCGCGTCCCGGCTCCCGAGCCCCGCACCCCGGGCTCGCTGACGACCTTCTGCGCGACCCCGGGGCGCTGCGCGCCGACGTGGCCGCGTTGCTCGATCTGAGCCGGCGCGTCTACTTCGACGACCTCCGGCCATCGATCGAGCCGACCCTGGCCGCCGCCCACCCGGTACGCCAGCGGCTCGCCGACGAGGGACCGGCCGCCGCGCTGATCTCCCGCCTGAGGTCAACGCCATGCGCGCGTTCGACGCAGTAACTTTCCCGCCGAGCGCCCGTTCGACCACACCCCACTGACCTTGCACGAGGATCAACGCGATCTTCACCGAGGACGGCCCGGTCCTCGTCGACTGGACGGGCGCCGGCCGTGGCCCCCGCAGGAGCCCGAGACCGCCGACGCCCGCCGGATCACCACGATCCGCAAGGAGGCCGCGAACAAGGCCCGCGACCTACTTCACCCGACCAGTGCCAGATAGCCCCGGAGATCCTGCCGGGCCTGGTGGATCCGCGACTTGACGGTGCCCTCGGGCACCCCGAGATGGGCCGCGATCTCCGCGTAGTCGAGCTGGCACACGTCCCGGAGCACCAGCGCCCCGACCAGCTCGGGCCGCCGCTCCTCCAGCCGGTCGAGGGCGTCCAGGAAGTCGATGCGCGAGCCCGCGATCACGCTCGTCGTGCGCGGGTCGGCCAGCTCCGACGGCAGCGGATCGCCGGCCACCTCCATCGAACGCCGTTTCAGGCGGCGGTAGGTCTGCCGGAGGCTGTTCGCGACCACGACGTACAGCCAGGTCGAGAAGAGCGACCGGCCCTCGAACCGCCGGATGTTGAGCGCCACCTGCAGCAACGCGTCCTGGCAGGCCTCTTCGGCGTCCTGATAGCAGGGCAGTGCCCGCGCACATCGCCGCAGCACCTGCGGCCGGATCGTGCCGAGCAGTGAATTCAGTGCAGCCGCATCCCCCGCGGCGGCCTCACGGGCCAAGAGCTCCATGCCCGGCATTGTGTTACCCGGCCACAATAGGCGGGTGCTGAGCATCGGGCGCTACCGCGTCGAGCGTCGCCTGGGTGCGGGGGCGTTCGCGACCGTGTGGCTGGCGAGCGACGACGCCCTGGAAGCGCCGGTGGCGATCAAGGTGCTGGCCGAGAACTGGGCCCATCACGCCGACGTGCGGGCCCGTTTCGAGCAGGAGGCGCAGATACTGCGCCGCGCCGACTCGGAGCGGCTGGTGCGCGTCCATGACTACGGTGAGCTGCCGGACGGCCGGCCCTATCAGGTCATGACCTACGCCGACGGCGGCACTCTCGCCGATCGGCTCGCCGCCGGGCCGATGAGCGTACGCGAGGCGCTGCGCACGGCCGCCGACATCGCCCGGGCGGCCGGCGACCTGCACGACGCGGGTGTCCTGCATCGTGACCTCAAGCCGTCGAACGTCCTGTTCGGAACGGTCCGCGGCGTCGAGCGGGTGCTGGTCGCCGATCTGGGGCTGGCCAAGGCGATCGCGTACGCGTCGGGCTTCACCGTCGTCGCCGGCACGCCGGGCTACATGGCGCCCGAGCAGTTGCGGCCCGGGGGCGGTCTCGACGTGCGCGCCGACGTGCACGCGATCGGCGCACTGGCGTACCAGATGTTGACGGCCCGCACCCCGGACGGCCCGGCGGTGGCCCCTTCGAGGGTGCGGCCGGGCGTGGCCCGGCAGGTCGACCGGGTCGTCCTGCGGGCGCTGGCACCGCGGCGCGACCGTCGTTTCCCGACCGCCGCCGCGCTGGCCGAGGCGCTCGACGAGGCGGCCTCACCGGCCCCGCGGCGCCGGCATCTCTCGGCCGGGCTGGTCGCGCTGGCCGGCCTGCCGCTGCTGACCGGTTCGGTTCCGTTCGATCAGCCGGCCGCCGGCTGGGTGCGGGTGGCCGACTCGACCGGCGCGGTCTCGCTCGCGGTGCCTCGCGGGTGGGCGGCCGAGCTGCGCGATCAGGGCTGGGACCGGGCGGCGGTCGGCCTTCCGGCCGGCCACGCACCGGGACTGACGGTCATGGCCGATCCGGCGCACGCTTTCGACGAGTACGCGCGGGGGCCGCGCGTCTTCGCCGGAACGACCACGAATCTGGCCGCCGCGACGCTGCCCGTGCACGTCCGGTGCGCGCGCGAGCCCGACCGTCCGGTCGACATCGGCGGCCGATCGGGCTCGGTGACCCGCTGGACGGGCTGCGCGGGCACCTCGATCTCGTACAGCGAGGTGCGGCTGGGCGACGCCTACGTGCAGGTCAAGCAGGACACCGGTCCCGACCTGACCGACCGGATCCTGGGCACCGTTCAGTCGTAGCAGTTCTCGTTCCCCGCTGAAGCGTCGACGAACTCCCGGTCACTCGTAGCAGTCCTGGTGTACGAGCTGAAGCGTCAGCTGGACGACCTTGCCCTTGTACGTCACGATCCGGTAGACCGCGCCGCTGTTTCCGGGCACCTTCGGCAGACCGCGCCCGTCGGCGTTCGGGTCCTGTTCGGCGACGGGCCGCCAGTCCGGATACGCCTTGAGCATCTGCGCCCTGGTGCTTCCGATGTGGATGCCCTCCGGCGTGCTGACCCCCGGATAGGCGTCGATGATCTCGACCCCGAGGTTGCCGGAGAGCATCACGATGCCATCGTCGCCCGCGCCTTCACCGTGCGCGGCCTTGAGGTGCGATCGCAGGGCACATTCCGCGCCCTCCCGGCCCGTCCACGGCGCGATCAGCCCGGTCGCCAGGGCCTGCTTGCTGCTCATGCCGAGCTTGAGCGCCCCGAACCCGGTGTGGCCGAGGATCGTCGGGGTGGCCTTCGTGGTCGAACCGTGGGGCCTGGGCGCCGAGGGGGAGAGCGACGTCGACGGCGATGCGGGCGGCGTGCTCGCAACAACCGGCCCGTTCGAAGCACTTGACACGGTGGACGGAGGCGGCGTGACCGGGCCGCCGGGGCCGCCGGCGCGCGGCACGTTCGACGTGCAGCCGGCGGCCACCAGGGCGACGGGCAGAAGGACAGATCCGAGCCGGACGGTACGGCGCATGGCGGGTAACCCCTTCGGTATCGCGTTTGTCCTTCAGTGCGATGCCGCCTCCACCGATTTTGTTCAGACGAAGTTCATAACGGTCGGATGAAGCCCGTTCACGATGCCGGGGCGTGCAGGGTGATCGTCGTCCAGGCGCCGACGTGCACCTCGTCGCCGTCCTTCAGCGCGCGGGTCTGGCCGGCGGTCAGCGGGCTCTGCTCGTCGTTGACGTAGGTGCCGTTGGTCGAGCCGAGGTCCGACACCAGCCACGTGCCGTCCACGCTCAGGGTCAGCAGGGCGTGGCTGTGCGAGGTGCCGGGATCGGTGTCGGCCAGGTCGATCTCCGGGTTGGTGCCCTTCGACGCGCTGCGCCGGCCGATCCGCGCCTGCGGGGACGGCAGGGTCACCCGTCGCTCGCCCGGGTCGGCCGGGAACTCGACGCCCTCGATCGCGTTGTCCTCGAAGTATTTCCGGTCGGCGCGGATGGTCGCGGTCCAGCTGCCGGCGGGCGTGCCCCCACCCGTACCCGGGGAAGCCGGAACCGGAACGGTGAGGGTGGGCACCTTTCCGGTGGTGTGGTCGAAGCCGCAGTCCTCGCAGAACCGGCTCGACCCGGCCCGCGGGGTGCCGCAGTTGGGGCAGGGTTGGCCGCCGGCCGGGGCCGCGACCGGCGCCGCGACCGGCCCTGAGGATGGCCCTGAGGTCGGTGCCGACGGGACCGGGGTGACTCCGGTCCCGCCGATCTTCGCCCCGCACTCGTCGCAGAAGTCGGCCTCGGACGACTCGTGGCCCTTCGGGCAGGTGTAGGTGGTCACTGGTTCGTCCGTCCCACCCGGACCGTCTTGGTCGAGCGGGTGTCGAGCGCCATCTCGTCGGCCGCCTCGACCTTGCGCCGCAGCCGCACGGTGCCGGTCGCCGCGTCCTCGATGTCGACCACCGTGGCCAGCAGCTCCTCGGTCTGCTTGTTGCCGGTCTCGTGGGCCAGCTGGGCCGCCCGGCCGAACTTGATCGTCGCCGTCCGGTCGTCGCCCGCCTTGCGCGCCTCGATGCCGGCCTGGATCGCGTCGGCCAGCTCGGCCTGCCCGGTGTAGTGGGCGACCTGCCGGTTGATGCGGGTGGACAGTGCGGTGTCCTCGGTCCAGACCGCGCGCACCAGCGTCTGGGCCAGCACGTCGTCGCCCTCGACCACCGACACCCGGGCGGCCAGCATCTCGTCGCCGGCCGCGCCCGAGGTCACGTCGATGCAGACGTGGTAGTCGCGGCTCTCCGAACCCCAGGAACCGATCGGGTAGCGGCCGGCCCGCGCCCCGTCGGCCACCCGCTTGCCGGTCAGGTCCATCACCTCGGGCTCGACCTGCTTGACGAAGCGTACGGTCGAATTGACCGGCGTCCAGACCTTGAGCTGCACGTCTCCGCTGGTCTTGCCCATCGCCTTGGTCATCATCTCCTGGAAGGACGCCGCCAGGTCGGCCGGCCGGGCGACGATGTCGACCGTGCCGAGCATCGCCTCGGCGATCTTGCGGATCTCGGAGACCTTCCAGTTGGTGCCGACGCCGCGCGAGTCGACGACGAACCGGCCGCCGATCGAGTCGAGCACACTCTCCAGGTAGCCCTGGCGTTCGCCGTTCTCGCCGTCGGTGAGCAGGATCGCGTGCGCGATGTCGCCCGGCCGCTGGCTGAACAGCTGGGCGGCGAGCAGCAGCCAGGCACCGATCGCCGTACCGCCGCTGGCCTGCAGCCGGTCGATCGACCGGACCGCCTCGGCCCGGGTCTCCGGCGACGAGACCGCGAGCTGGCCCGGGGCCGGGAACAGCTGCTGGGCGGTGCTGACACCGGCGATGATCGCGAAGTGGACACCGTCGTCGATGGACTCGACGGCGGTCTTGGCGGCCTGGCGGGCGGCGGCGATGCGACCCTCGGCCTGCATCGAACCGGACGCGTCGACGATGATGATTTCGGTGGCGCCGGACGTTCGGCGGCCGCCCTCGGCGCCGGACGAGGTGACCGTGACGATCGCGTTGACCTCGGTCGCGCCCAGGGCGAGGAACTCGTTCTGGAAGGCCTCGGCGGTGTACGACATCCCTACTCCTTGTACTCCGTGTCGACGGGGGCTACGGGACTGCGGGGACTTCGGGGGCTACGGGGATCAGGATGACGGTGATGTTGTCGGCGCCGCCGGCCGCGTTGGCGAAATCGGCCAGCTGCCGGGCGGCGTCGAGGAGGCTCTTGCCGTCGAGCGCGTCGCGGACCGTGTCCGCGAAGCGCGCGGGATCGGGCAGGTAGTTCCACAGGCCGTCGCTGCAGAGCACCAAATGGCCGGGCGCGGTCACGGTGAAGCCGGCGGTGCGCGGCCGCACCGGCCCGGCGTCGGCGCCCAGCCAGGCGGTGATCGCGTGCGCCTTGGGGTCGCGCATCGCCATCTCGGGGTCGGCGCCGAGCGCGATCGCGTGGGTCGCCCACGAATCGTCCTCGGTGAGCGGCTCGGCCGGCCCCTCGGCGGGCAGCCAGTAGGCGCGGCTGTCGCCGACCCAGCCGACGTCGACGAACTGGTCGCGGACGGTCGCGGCGACGATCGTGCAGGCCGGGTTGGAGACGGCCCGGCGCGGGTCGCCGTTGCGGGCGAGTTCGGCGACCGCCTCGCCGGCCGAACGGATCGCGGTCGAAAGGAGCTCGGCGTGTTGCTCCGGGGCGGCCGGCTCGCCGGGGCCGGACAGGGCGGCGCCGGCCGTGTCGGCCGCCGTCTGCGAGGCGACATCGGGGTCGAACGAGGCCGAGACGCCGTCGCTGACGACCGCGTCGAGGTGACCCGGCCGGCCGGTCAGCCACATCGCGTCCTCGTTGCGGTGATGCCGCTGGCCGCGATCCGTCACCGCGGCCGCGGCCGGGCCCAGGTCGACCTCGATGTGGTCGCGCGGGCGGGCGGCCAGCATGCCGCAGTTCTCGCAGTAGCCGTCGGCGCCGACCGAGCCGGCCGTGCCGCAATGCGGGCAGGACTTCGGGTCGTCCGACGGGGAAACCGGGGCGTCGGCCAGCCGGGCCTCCGGCTCGTTGAGTTTGTTGCCGCATGCTTCGCAGAAGGCCGCGCCGGCGGCCCTCTCATCGGCGCAGGAGGCGCAATCGGTGGTGGTCATGGTGCCTCGCTGCTTCTCAGGTCCGGGTGCGGGGGCGGGCGGCGTTGGCCAGGTCGACCAGGCGGATCTTGTCGGGCCCGTGTGCCGCCCGGGCCATCTCGCGGTACGCATCCTCCAACGCGAACCGTACGTCGCGCTCCCCGGCCTGGCCGTTACGCGCCGCGCCGAGAACCGTGCCCGGCAGTGTGGCCCCGCCCAGCAGCGTTTGCAATGCCTGTTCGAGCAGTTCCGCCCGCAGCGCCGCCAGCTGGGCCGCCTCGACCTCCAGCCGCTCGATCAGCGCCGCCGCCGCGGCCAGCGAGGTCACGTCGGCGGCGGCCGACGGGTGCGGCTGCACCAGCGCCCGCACCGCCCCGACCTGCGACGTGCGGTAGGCCGACGACGTGCCGGGCACCCGGTTGTAGGCCTCGACCGCTCCGCTGCGGTCACCGGAGCGCAGGCGGCAGCGGGCCAGCCCGGCCGCCGCGGTCGTGTACGCCGGATCGGTGCGGCTGACCGTGTCGTAGTAGGCGGCCGCGCCCGGGTCGCCGGCCAGCTCCAAGGTCAGGCCGAGCGCCAGCTGCGGGGCCAACTCGCCGGGCAGCGCCGCGTAGACGGCGTCGAACCGCTGGCGGGCGTACGCCCAATCGCCCGTGGCCAGCGCGAGCAACCCGTCGTACCAGGCCAGCCGCCAGTCCGCGCCGTCGGTGGTGAACAGCGCGTCGCGGGCCTTGCGGGCGTCGTCGAAGAACTGGTGCCGCACGGCCAGGTCGATCTCGGCCCGCAGCGCCCGCAGCCGCACCTCGACGGTGTCGACCGGCGCGTTCTTGAGCAGCTGCAGCACCTCGGACGGGTCGGTGACGGTCACCGAGGCGAGGAACGCGGCCGCCGGGTCGGTCAGGTCGATCAGCGGCGTCGGCAGGTCCTGCCAGCGCGGCCCGTCCGCCTTCAGGTCGGTGCGCATCTCGCCGGTGAACAGCCTCGACGGTGCCGGGTGGGCCTCGCCGCCGCTCGCCAGCACCTGCCGCAGCACGCCGAGCATCTGGTCGCTCATCTCGGCCGCGTCGACGAACCGCTCGGCCGGGTCGGGGCGGGTGGCCCGCACCAGCAGCCGGTAGAACGACTCGTTCCGGCGGTAGACCTCGAACTCGCTCCGGTCCGGCAGCGACTCCTTGAACGTGCTCTGGTAGCCGCGGAAGTCGGTGGTCATCACGGCCAGCGTGCGGCCGATCGTGAACAGGTCGGAGGCGATCGACGGGCCGAGCGTCGCCATCTCCGGCGCCTGATAGCCGACCGTGCCGTAGATCGCGGCGTCCATGTCGTCGAACCGCACCACACCGCCGAGGTCGATCAACCTCATCTGATCGCCGGACTGGATCACGTTGTCGGGCTTGAAGTCGCAGAAGATCAGGCCACGGTCGTGCAGGTAGCCGAACGCCGGCATGATCTCCAGGATGTAGGCCAGCGCCTGATCGACCGGCAGCGGATCGGGATTGCCGCCGTTCGCGGTCCGCCGGTCCTTGAGGATGCCCTTGAGCGACTCGCCGCCGACATATTCCATGACGATGTAGCCGGCGCCGTCGTGCTCGACGAAGTTGTAGATCTTGACGATGTTCGGGTGCTCGACCTCGGCCAGGAACCGCCGCTCGGCCACCGCGGCGGCCAGCGCGTCCTCGTCACCGGAGTTCAGCAGGCCCTTCAGCACCACCCAGCGGTCGGAGACGTTCTTGTCGATCGCCAGATAGATCCAGCCCAGACCACCGTGGGCAAGGGCGCCGACCACCTCGTACTGCCCGCCGATCAGCTCACCCTTGGTCAGCTTCGGGCTGAAGTTGAACTGCTCACCGCAGTGCGGGCAGAAGCCGGAGGTGCGGCCGGGCCGGTCGCCACGCGAGCGCCCGACCGGCTGCCCGCACTTCGCGCAGTACCGCTTGTCCTCCGGCACCTCGGCCTTCGCCATGACGGCGGTCGCCGGGTCGGCCTGCACGATCGGCGCGACATCGACGAGACCGCCGCCGAAACGGCGGCGGCGGGAACCGGTCCGGGAGCTGCCGGTGCGCCCGCTTCCGGACGTACGCGTGGAGAGCGCGCCCGTCCGAGCGGAGGCCGTGCTCGCCGTATTTGTTTTGGGGGCGGTCGCTTTATTCGCCGGTTTGTTCAGAGGGGCGAGGCCGCAGGTGTCGCAGTAGCCGTCCTCGATGGTCCCGGGGCAGTCACGTTCGCATCTCATCGGTTGTTCCTCGCGATCGTGGCGGTGAGGGCTTCCTGATAGGCGTCGACGGCGCGGCGGGCCGCGCCGAGGTCGCAGGGTGCGGTGTAAAGCAGGTCGCGGGCGGCGTCGGCCAGCGGCGTCAGCGTCGCGTCCTCGCCGAGGCCGCGGCTGAGCGCCTTCGCCCGGTAGGCGTCGAGCCGGCCGCGCATCTCGTTGCGGCCGGTCAACAAGGAGGCGTTACGGGCGGCCGCACTGTTCAGCGCGGCCAGCTGCTCGCGGGCCCGCCGGGTCCAGTCCGAGAGCCGCGGGCTGATCAGAGCCCACTGACCGGCGGCGGCCAGCGCGTCGAGAGCCGCGAGATCGGGGAGGAGAGCGACCTCCCGTACGGTCGCGATCTCCCGCTCGTCGAAGCGGCCTTCCGCGTTCTGCCGCGCCGCCTCGGCGGCCCGGCGGGCCGCGGCGACATCGGTGGCCAAGGTGTGCGCGTCGGCCAGGCGGCGCTGCAGCGCCTGCCTCAGGTCGGCGGCCGAGGTGCGCTCGGCGTCGGCCCGGGCGATCAGATCCCGTACGCCGGTGAGCGCAGTCGCGTCGGCGCCGAGCGGATCGGTCGCGAGCGTCGCCGTGAACGCCCCGAGCCGCCGGTCGGCCTCGTCGAGCATGGCCGTGCCGCCGCCCGCCTCCCGGGCCAGCCGGCGCACGTTGTCGAGCTCGGCCGCGGTGTCGGCGGCATCCGGCAGCAGCTTCTGCCAGACGTCACCGGCCCGGGTGACCACGGTCGCGGCGGTCGCGAACGCGATCTCCATGGCACTGAGCAGCTCGGCCGGGGAACAGACCGTGCTGACCTGGCCGGTGCCGAGCAGCCCACGCTGAGCCAGCGGCACGGTCGTGGTCGACAACGTGACCGACTTGCCGAGCACCAGGTGGATGAACTCGGCCCGCTCCCGGTGGTTGAACCGGCGCTGGTCGCGAAGGCCGCGGGCCTTGGCGATCAGCTCGGTCAGCATGCGGTAGCCGTCCCACAGCTCGGTCAGCGCGTCGGTCGCGTCGGCCCACGCGCTCGCGGTGCGGCCGGCCAGCCGGGTCTTGTCGAGCTCCTTGCGGTGCGGGTTGTCGTCGAGGTCGACCAGGTTGGC
Source organism: Actinoplanes sp. NPDC051411 (assembly GCF_040682075.1). Classification (NCBI taxonomy): domain Bacteria; kingdom Bacillati; phylum Actinomycetota; class Actinomycetes; order Micromonosporales; family Micromonosporaceae; genus Actinoplanes; species Actinoplanes sp. NPDC051411. The sequence continues at coordinate 142,406 of NZ_JBFBAD010000003.1, forward strand.
CGCGATCGCCGTCACAGCCGTCTCCAGCCGGAGCAGCTCGGCGTCCGCCGGAACGACTTCGGGAGCGGTCATTGATACTCGGCCTTCGGCGGCTTCGGCGGCGCCCCGAACGCGCCCAGCCACCGTTTGTAGGTCGCGGCCCAGGTGCCGTTCTGCTTGTTCTTCTCCAGCACGGCGTTGACGAAGCGGGTGAAGTCGGGCGTCTTCTTCGACGTGGCCATGCCGTACGGCTCGTCGGTGAAGCGCGGGCCGATCACCTTCGCGTACGGGTCCTGGGCCGCCATCCCGGCCAGGATCGTGTCGTCGGTCGAGATCGCGTCGACCTGGTTCTGCTGGAATGCGACCAGGCAGTCACCGAACGCCGGCTTCGCCACCGCGATCGGCTTGGTCGGCACCTTGGCAATATTGTCGTACGACGTCGACCCCGACGCCGCGCAGACCTTCTTGCCGCCCAGGTCATCGATGCTCTTCGCGTCCGAGGTGCTGTTGACCAGCACCTTCTGGCCGGCGTTGTAGTAGATCGTCGAAAAGTCGACGTCCTTCCAGCGGGCACAGTTGGCGGTCATCGTGTCGGCGACGATGTCGACCGACCCGTCGACCACGGAACTCACCCGCTTGTCGTACCCGATGACCTTGATCTGGATCTTGTCGGGGTCCCCGAAAATCGCCTGCGCGATCTGGCGCGCCATGTCGACGTCGAACCCCTCGACCTTGCCCGAGAACGGGTTGCGCGAGCTGAACAGCAGCGTGTCCTGACTGGTGCCGAGAATCAGCCGCCCCCGCTTCTGGATCACGGCCATCGTGCTGCCGGCCGGCATCTGACCGGGCGCCGGCAGGGCACCGCTCGGCCGCAGGCTGGCCCGCGGGTTGCACGAGGTGTCGACGGCCCCCGGCGCCCCCGCGTCGACCGGGGCGGAGGCGGAGGGCCCGCCGGCCTTGGGCGGCAGGGGAGAGGAGTCACCGGAACAGCCGGCCAGCCCGAAACCGAGCATCACCAGGGTCACGCTGGCCGCGGCGGCCAGGGCGGCACGGGTACGCATGAGCCTTCCTCCCCGATCCAAGCTTTGCTCGACAACCGTGGCCGCGGCGACATCCCATCCCGCCGCCGGCTCGTGCGCTGGCCGCTTTCCTTGTGCGTTTCCCTGCGCGCGCGTTTCGTGTGCTGCCGGGGCCGGCCCTCGCGTTTCCGGCGCTGCTGGGGCCGGTCCTCGCGTTTCTCCCGCCGCCGGGGCCGGTCCTCGCGTTTCTCCCGCCGCCGGGGCCGGTCCTCGCGTTTCTCGTGCTGGTTCCGGCGTCCTCGGCGTTTTCCGGGTCGGTTCGCGTCTTTCGTGTGCGGGCATCAGCGGTATTCCTCCAGCCGGGAGCGGATGCCGACGAAGACGAGCGCGCAGACGGCCAGCGCGACCAGCGGGCCGAGCACGGTCAGCAGGCCGAGCCCGTTGCCCGCACTGTCGATCTCGTCGGTGAACGCCGCCTTACGCTGGTCGAGCGCCTTCCCGATGTCGGTCGTAACGGTGTCGAACGCCTTCGTGGTCTCCGGCCCGATCGCGACCGTCACCGCCCCGTCGTAGTCGCCCCCGTCGTCCAGCTGGCGGACCTGCTTGTGCTGATTGAGGTATGTCTGATGCGCGATGACCGCCTCGTTGGCCAGATAATCGCTGGCCAGCGGGCCATGCGCCGCCGTCAGCTCCTTCTGGGCGCCCACGAAGTCGGTCTCGTAGAGGCTGCCGCTGCCGTGAGCGGCCAGCTCCAGCGCCTCGTCGCCACGCTCCCGCAGCGCCAGGATGCGCGCCTCGGCGAGCTCGGCGGCCGGGGTCGAGCCCTGCTCACCGGCCCGGTGCAGGTGCACGTTCTGGCTGATCAGCACCCCGGCCGCGCCGAACGCGAGCAGGACGGTCAGCCCGGTGGCCGCGAGCAGCGGCATGTTGAAGGTGCGGTGCGTGGCCCGGCTCAGATAGCGCTGCGCGAGAAGCAGACCGGCCAGCAGCAGCACGACCAGGAACGTGAACAGCGTGACCCACCAGACGCTGCGCGCGTTGCCATATCCGTTGCTGACCTCGCTCTGCCCGATGCCGAACAGCGCCTCGGCCTGTTTGAGCAGCGTGTCGCGGTTGAGCTGCGACGCCGCCGAAAGATAGGACGAACCGACCGGAAGGCCCTGCCGGTTGTCGGCGCGGGCGGTCGCGACCAGGGCCGAATATTGCGCGACCCCGGTGGAAAGCGCCGCCACGGCCTGGGCCGACTTGCTGCCGTCCGGGGTGAGCCGGGCCGCCGCGGTCAGCGCCGTGGTCGCCCGGGACAGGTCGTCCTCGTAGCGCCGGGTCAGCGGCACCGGCTCGAGCCCGCCGGCCAGGAACGCCTGCGCGGCCGTCGTGTCGGCGTCGGCGAGCGCGGAATAGATCGTCTCCGCCTCGACGAGCAGGGGCTGCGCCCGGCTGCCGAGATCGTCGGTGCCGGCCCGGGCCGAGCGCGCGGTCAGTCCCGCCACCAGCGCGACCAGCACCCCCAGCACCAGCAACGCCGACAGCACCAGCTGAAGGCGTCCGGGCGACGTATGCCGCAGCCCGGCCACTCGCCGCAGCGGTCCCCGCCGGCTGCCCGTCACGGCCGCCGGTGTCCCGCTCGCCGGCCCCATCGCGTCCCGGGTGCCCGGCGCGGGCCGGGCCACCAACCCAGTGCTCAAGCTTCCTCCGTCGGCCCCCGTGCCGCCGCCACCTGGGCGGTGTCACTTCTGCTCGTTACCGTCTGGTATCCGACTCCACTGTGCGGCACCGGTGCAACCGATCATCACCGTGGACCCCCGTGACCGAACGAGTCTACGGAGGCGGCACACGGCCGCGCTCCCGCATACCCGATCCCGGCCGGTCGGCCGACCTGCGGTGGGCGGGTCAGCTGAGCGCGCGTTTGAGCAGCTTGCCGGTGGCGGTCATCGGGAGCGTCTCGACGATCGCGACCATCCGCGGATACTTGTACGCGGCCATCTGCTCCTTGCCCCAGGCGACCAGCTCCTCCTCGGTGGCCGCGGCGCCGTCCCGGAGGATCACGAACGCCTTGACCTCCTCGCCGTGCGTCGGGTGCGGGACCCCGATGACCGCGGCCAGCGACACCGCATCGTGCGTCATCAGAACCTCCTCGATCTCGCGCGGATAGACGTTGAAACCACCGCGAATGATCATGTCCTTCGCCCGGTCGACGATGTAGTAATAGCCGTCCTTGTCGCGCTTGCCGAGGTCGCCGCTGCGGAACCAGCCGTCCCGCATGACCTCGGCGGTCGCCTCCGGCCGGTTGTAGTAGCCGCGCATGATGTTGTGGCCCCGGATCGCGATCTCCCCGATCTCGTCGACCGCCTCGACCGTGTTCCACTCCGGGTCGATCAGCTTCACCTCGACCCCCCAGATCGGCACGCCGATCGAACCCGGCCGCGGGTCGCTGTTCGGCCTGCTGAACGTCGCGACCGGCGAAGTCTCCGACAGGCCGTACCCCTCGAGGATCGTGACCCCGAACCGCTCCCGGACCTCCTTGATGATCTCGACCGGAAGACTCGAACCGCCGCACACAGCCACCCGCATGTTCCGGGCGATCCGCTCTACGTCGACCTCGTCGGTCAGCGCGTTGAGCAGCCCCCAATACATCGTCGGAACCCCGGCGAAGAACGTCACGTTCTCGCTCTGAAGCAGCCGGACCGCGGCCGCCGCGTCGAATCGGGGAAGCAGCACCAGGGTCGCCGCGGTAGCGAACCCTGCGTTCATGTTGACCGTCGAGCCGAACGAGTGGAACAGCGGCAGCACCAGCAGATGGGTGTCGGTCCCGGGCACGGACGCGAAGAGCCGGTTGCAGGTGAGGGCGTTCATCAGCAGGTTGGAATGCGACAACTCGGCGCCCTTGGCCTGCCCGGTCGTGCCGCTCGTGTAGAGGATGACCGCCGGATCGGTCTCCCGGGCCAGCACGGTCTCGAACACCGGCGACTGCCCGGCCAGCGCGGCTCCGAGCGTCTCCGCGCCCTCGATCGGCGACGGCGCCGCCGGGTCGGCCGTAATCAGGAAGAAGTGCTCACAGTCGTCGGCCTGACCGAACCCGGTGAAGCCCTCGGCGCCCATCGGGAGCTCGGCCGTGCCCTGGAAGCAGAAGTAGGCCCGCGCCTCCGAGTCCTGCAGGTGGTAGGCCACCTCACGACCCTTGAGCAGCACGTTCAGCGGCACCACGACCGCGCCGGCCTTCAGAATGCCGTAGTAGACGACCGGGAAGAACGGCAGGTTGGGGCACGACAGCGCAACCTTGTCACCGGGCCGGATGCCCCGCGCGACCAGCATGTTGGCGACCTGACCGGCCGCCGCGTCGACCTGGGCATAGGTGAGCCGCTGATCGCCCAGCACGACCGCCACACGCTCCGGGTAGTTGCGGGCGCTGTCCTCCAGAAGAATGGAGAGGTTGAGCATGCGGTCGCTTCCTTTCTAGGCAAAGCCGTCTATCCGTTACGTCGGGCTGTCGAACTAGCTCGGTAGCGCGCCGCCGCCTCCAGGGTCGCCCCGTCGCGGTTGTGGCGCACGTCTCAATCCCAACACGGCACCCCCTTCGCGAAGAACCCTCCGTTTCGCTCGTGTTACCTCCCAGCCCCACTCTCGCCGCTCGCTCCCGCCCTCTTCGCCGTACGCTCCTGCCCTCCCGGCCGTTCGCTTTCGCCCTCCCGGCCGTTCGCTCCCGCCCTCCTTAACGCCGGCTCTTCCTCCTCGCCCGCCGCCCTGCCAACTGCCCCGCCTACCGCTGCCAGCTATCCGCCGGGTCAGCGTCGGCGCAGGACCGGGGTAGCCGTGGCTGCCACGGCGACAAGTGCGCACGCCACCGTGACCGTGACCGCCGACGACCACGGCACCACGATCTCGACGGCGCGGTGCAATTCCGCCGCGACCGCGGCCCGCACGCCGTTGAGCGAGATCGCCGCGACCACCGCACCGAGCGCCGTGCCGACGGCCACCGAGACCAGAGCCTCCACGGTCGTCACCCGCAACACCTGTCCCGTGGTCGCGCCGGCCAGCCGCAGCGCCTGGAACTCGGGCCGCCGCGCCGAAGTCGCCATCAGCAGCGTGTTGGCGATGGCCAAGCCCGTATATCCCACCCCCAGCCCGATCATCACCACCAGGAAGAGGTCGATCAGCTGGTTCTCGTCGTCGAGCCCCTCCTGCACGTAGTCCTGCGCCGACATCGCTCTCGCACCGGCGGCCCCGACCGGCGGGCCGTCAAGCACCGCGTAGTCGGCGAGCGCGCCCGGGTCGTGCCGCCGCACGGTCTCCCACGGCAGCACGAGGTCCGCACCAGCATCGGCCTTGACCGCGGTGACCTTGATCGTCGACTCCGTGCCGTCGGTCATCCGGATACGTAGTGCGGTTCCGGCCGAGGCGTGCAGCTTCCTGGCGGTGTCGCGATCGAGCGTCAGGCCGCGGCGGCCGGTGATTCCGGCCGCGTCGTGACCGGCGACCGTCCCGCCGGCCGCGACCAACACGCGCGTGCTGAGGCGGGCCGTGCCCCTCTGGGCCTCGACCGCCGCCGCGCTCAGCCCGGGTGTGCCGTCCGGTGCGAGCACCGTCGCCGCCGGGATCTTCGCCTTCTCGTCGAGGCCCTCGACCTTGGAGATGGTCGCCACCGTGCCGGTCAGCAGAACCGTGAACCCGACCGTGAGCAATACCGGCGCGGCGGTCGAGGCGACCCGCCGGACGGCCACCAGCGTGCCCTCGCGCACCAGCATCCCCGTGGCCGCCCGCCGCCACGGCCAGGTGACCACCCGGACCAGGGGCACGATCACGACGGGGGACAGGAACGCCGCACCGGTCAGGAGCAACATCGCACCGCCGAGCCCGGCCGTCGAGCGGACCCCGATCGGCATCGACGGCAACGTTGCCAGCAGCGCGACGCCTCCCGCCGTCGCGCCGATCCCGGCAATCCAGCGCAGGAGGGTCATCGACCGGCGTTCGCCCGCCGCCTCCCGCAGGGCGTCGAGCGCGGGCGTCCGGCTGGCCCGGCGCGCGACCACGGCCACGCCGAGCAGCGCGACGGCCAGCCCGAGCAGGAACGCACCGGCCAGCGCCAACGGCTGCGCGTGGACCGTGAACCCCGTCGGCTCCAGGCCGGTGTCGACGAGCGGCCCGGCCAGCAAGGGCGCGGTCAGGGCACCGAGCGACACGCCGACGAGGCCGCCCAGGACGGCGACCACGGCCACCTCGGCGTACATCAAACGCTGGACCTGCCCCGGCGTCGCGCCCACCGACCGCAGCAGCCCGATCTCGCGGCGCCGTTGCGCCGCGGTGAGGGCGCAGGTGGAGGCGACCACGAAGACCGTGACGAACACGCCCAGCGCAACCATGACGATCAGCAGCTGGGCACCGAGCCAGCGGACGCGGGTGATCTCCTCGGGCTCAAGCTTGTCGCGAGTGCTGCCGGTCAGCACCGCCCCGTGGGCGCCGACGACCGATCGCGCCGCCTCCGCGATCTGTGCCGGATCGCCGGTCACCGTCAGCCCGATGACGCGCACACCCGCCGACATGCGCGCCGCCGACTGGTCCGCGACGTAGAACCCGGGGCCGTCGGTCGTCCCGGTGACCCGCCATGTTGCCGTGCCCGCGGAGGTGATCACGGACAGTTCGTCGCCCGGCGCCATCCCGGCGACCGCAACCTCGCCGTCGTGCTCCGGCGCGACACCGGTCATCAGTCGATAGCCGCCCAACGCGGCCGACGACCAGGTGTGCCCATCGATGCGGGACGCCTCCGGATCGCCGACCGCGTGCCCGTCCGAAACGCGCTGGACGTAGAAAGCCGGGTCGGCGACGGCATCGCGCACGCCCTTCACCGCACCGAGCCGCTCGGCCAGAGTCGCGGCCTCGGTTGCACTCCAGGACTCGTATTCCGGTAGGCCGTCCTCGTTGTCGCCGATCGACGGCGACCGCACGAGCACGGGGGCTTGGTCATAACGCGCCGGCGCCTGCGGCTGTGACGAGAGATAAACAGTGGTGGCACCGGCGACGACCGCGACGCCGAAGGCGATCGCGATGAAGGTGCCGGCGAACGCGGCGAATCGATGCCGCACCATCGGCCAGGCGAGGCTCATCGCGTCACCGCCGCGCGAGATTCCTCGAGCCGGGCGGTGCGCACGGCGATCTCCTGGGCACCGGTGGGCTCGATCAGTTCGTCGACGACCCGCCCGTCGGCCAGAAACAGCACCCGGTCGGCGTGCGCGGCCGCGAACGGATCGTGGGTGACCATCACAATCGTCTGCCCGTGGCGGTCGACCGCGGCTCGGAGCAGACCCAGCACCTCCCGCCCGGAGGCCGCGTCGAGAGCGCCCGTCGGCTCGTCGGCGAAGAGCACCGCCGGCCTCGTGACCAGGGCCCGGGCGATGGCCACCCGCTGCTGCTGACCCCCGGAGAGCTCGGAGGGACGATGCCCCGCCCGATCGCCGAGGCCGACCTCGTCGAGCATCGCCGTCACCTCACCGGAGGCCGGCTTGCGCCCGGCCAGACGCAGGGGGAGCGCGACATTCTGCGCCGCGGTCAGGGCTCCGATCAGGTTGAATGCCTGGAACACGAAGCCGACCCGTTCGCGTCGCAACCTGGTGAGCGCGCGCTCGGACATCCTGCCGATCGGCGTGCCGTCGATGACCACCTCGCCCGAGGTCGCGCGATCGAGGCCGGCCGCGCAATGCAGCAGCGTCGATTTGCCCGACCCGGACGGCCCCATGACCGCGGTGAACGTCGCACTCGCGAAGACCACGTCAAGGCCGGCCAACGCGACAACCTTGCGCTCACCGCTTCCGTACGCCTTGACGACGCTCCTCAGCTCGACTGCCGGTGGTGTGCTCTGCCTCGTCATGCCGAACAGCTAACCGGCCCGGGCGATCGCGCACAGTAACGCTGGATAGAGAAAAAAGGTAAACCCTGCACTACCGACAGCCGGCGCGGGACGCCGGTAGCGTCTCGCCCATGCCGGTCCGCAACGCGCTCGACGCGCTCACGATGCGGCCGACGCAGTTTCTAGCCTCGGCCTGGCCGTGGCGTTCCCTGGCCTACCTGGCCGGCGGCGCACTGCTCGGCTTCGCGACCATCCTCGCGGTGGCCGGCTTGCTCTTGGCCGGAGTGGTCCTCTCGGTGGTGGTCATCGGCATCGGGGGCTATATAGCCACCGTGCTGGCCGGTGTGGCCGTCGGCCGGCTCGAGCGCTGGCGGATGCGCCTGATCGACTTCAACGTGCTGCCCGACCCGCACCGCCCCGCGCCAAATCGTGGCCTCCGCGCCTGGGTCATGCTCCGCCTCAAGGAGCAGGCGACCTGGCGCGAGCTGGCCTACACGATGGTGTCCGCCCTGATGCTGTGCTGGATGGATGCGCTGGTGGTCGGCGGCGCGGTCTACATACCGCTGACGCTGATCGCCGGACCGTTCTACATCCACGACTCGCCCCTGAGCATGACCATCCCGATGGCCATCGCCGGTTTCCCGCTCGCCGTGATCCTGGCCTACCCGGTGACCGCCTGGGCCGGTGCGCGGGCGGCGATGGCCCGGGCGATCCTCGCGCCTCGCTTCGACGACGCCGACGCCAAGCTCGTCGAGGTCACCCGCTCACGGGCCCGGCTGGTCGACGCCTTCGAGCTCGAGCGGCGCCGCATCGAGCGCGACCTGCACGACGGCGCCCAGCAGCGGCTGGTCGCCCTGACCATGCAGCTCGGCATGGCCCGGCTCGAACTGCCCGGCGACTCGCCCGCCGCCGAGCAGGTCGGAGTCGCCCACCAGATGGCCAAGCAGGCCCTGACCGACCTCCGTGAACTGATCCGCGGCGTCCACCCCAAGGTGCTGACCGACCGTGGTCTCGGCGCCGCTGTCGAAGATGTGGCCGCTACGGCCGCGGTCCCGGTCGACCTCCGCATCCGGCTGCCCGACCGGCTTCCCTCGACGATCGAGGTGACGGCCTACTTCGTCGTGGTCGAAGCCCTCACCAACGTGGCCAAGCACAGCGCCGCCCGCCAGGCCGCGGTCGACGCCGAGGTTGTCGACTCCCGCCTCATTGTCCAGATCCGCGACGACGGTCTGGGCGGCGCCGACCCGGCCGAGGGCTCGGGCTTGACCGGCCTCGCCGACCGCGTAGCCGCAGTCGACGGCACCGTGGCCATCTCCAGCCCAGCAGGCGGCCCCACCCTCCTCCGCGTAGAAATCCCGCTAACTGCATGACCCCGCCGGCCCAACTCCGCCGCCACGATCCAGATCGCGCTGGGGCTGAGCCGCCCAGAGCTGCGACGCGCATGGCCGGGACTGTGCATGGCTGGGGCTGTGCATGGCTAGGGCCGTGCGGGGCTGGGGCTGTGCATGGCTAGGGCCGTGCGGGGCTGGGCTGGCCGCGAGTGCCGCGCGTGGTTGTCAGCTGCCAGCAGTGAGAAGTCGGCCGCCGGGTGCGAGCGCCGCCGGCGGCGAGGCGATGGCAGTCGGGTGGGGGCGGAAAGGCGACATGGCGAGTGGAGGTGAGGGGTGATGGGTGACGGGCTGCGGGTGGTGATCGCCGAGGACGGCGTCATTGTGCGGGAGGGCGTTGCCGTGATGCTGCGGAAGTTCGGGCATGAGGTTGTGGCCGCGGTGGGGGACGCGGTGGCGCTCAAGGAGGCCGTTGCCGAGCATCAGCCTGACATCGTGGTGACCGACGTGCGGATGCCGCCCGGGTTCAGCGACGAGGGGCTGAGGGCCGCCATCGAGCTGCGGGCCTCCGACCCGGATCTGCCGGTGTTGGTGCTCTCGCAGTACGTGCATCAGACCTACGCCGACGAGTTGCTCGAGTCGAGTCAGTCCGGGGCGGTCGGCTACCTGCTCAAGGATCGCGTCGGCGACGTGACCGAGTTCGTCGACGCGCTGGTGGCCGTCGCGGCCGGGCGGACGGTGGTCGACCCCGAGGTGTTCCGGCAACTGGTCGGACGGCAGCGTGACCCGCGGCGGTTGCTGAGCGGCCGCGAGCTGGAGGTGCTCGGGCTGATGGCGGAGGGTCGCTCCAACGCCGCGATCGCCCGGCACATGAGGGTCAGCGACGCGGCGGTCGCCAAACACATCAACAGCCTGCTCACCAAGCTCGACCTCCCGCCCGACATCGACGACCACCGCCGCGTCCGGGCTGTCCTCGCCTACCTCCGCGGCTGACTCGGCCAGGGGCGGCCGGACTTCGCGGCGTGGCTCGCCCTAGCCGGGCGCCGACCGTGGGCAGCGATCTCAACTCGACCGACGAGTTGATGGGACGACGGCCAAGACACCGGGCGAGCTACGCGGTGCGGACCGGACTCGACGACGACGCTGCGCGGGATCGACCGCGGGGCATTGCGGCGGCTCACGGGCTTGCTATAGGCGGTGGGCCAGGGGGTTGTCGGCGGCGGCGCGGAGTTGGTTGGCTGTTCGGCGGGCGTCGCGGTCGCGGCCTTCGGGGGCGCGGCCAGTGGCTATGGCGTCGGCCAGGGCTCGTAGTTCGGTCGCCGGGAGCAGTAGGGGCAGGCGGATCGGGGCTGGGGCGTCCACGTCCTTGGCCGCCAGGGTGGGGACCTGGCGGATCACCGGGCGGCCGTCGTCTGTGGTTCGGCGGGTGATCTGGTCGATCGAGACGTCGGCGGTGGAGAGGTTGGCGCTGCGGGTGGTCAGGGCGTAGCGGAGATGCAAGGTTGGGCCGTCGAGCCAGGCGGCCGTGCGCAGGACCCGGACGATCAGGTAGAGGCCCAGCAGGGCGAACGGTAGGCCGATCAGACCTACGAAGCGGATCGGGCCCAGGCCGGGGTGCGGGAGGGTGGCCGAGGGCAGGTTGGCGCAGTCGCGGAGTTCCGGTGGGAGTGCACTGGACGGGATGCCCTGGAGGCCGTCGCACGAGGCGCTGTTGTCGCCGGTCAGGTCGCGCAGCCAGCCGTCGGCGATCAGTGGCAGCGCGGCGAAGGCGATGCCGACCACGACGAAGATCAGGCCGGCGACTGTACCGATCACGCGGGCCGCGATGGAGGGCGTCGCGGACAGGCGGAGCTTCTCGGTCATCCGGGCAGCATAGGGAGCCGCGTCGACACGGCAGGTCAGCGGGCGGCGACGGCGGCCGGCATAGGGAGGCGCGTCGACACGGCGGCCGGCATAAGGAGGCGGGGCGACACGGCGGGCGGCATAAGGAGCCGCGTCGACACGGTGGGTCAGCGGGCGGCGGCGGCCCGCAGCTGGTCGAGGACCAGGGGGTCGATGGAGCCGGCCACCAGGCGCTCCTCGAGGTTTTCGATGCCGGCCCACGACGCCAGTGCCCTGTCGAGGTCGGAGTCGTTCTCGTCGACCGACGCCAGCAGCGAACGGACCTCCGACTCCACCTCGCCGGTCAGCGGGATCAAGGTTTCCGGGTCGGGGCGCTCGAAGTACAGCGTGTGGAGCTCCATCAGGCGGAGCAGTTCGGCCACCGGGTCGGGGTGGTCGTCGACGCGCAGGTCGACCCAGACGTCGCTGGTGCCGCCGTAGCCCATGCCCTTCGCGGCGACCAGCAGCGCGGCGCTCTGGCGGCCGCGGCGGTCGCCGCCCGCCTCGTCGCCGGCGCCCAGGGCCTCCAGCAGGCGGTACGGGAACGAAAGGGACGATGCTGACAGCCAGGCGGCTTCCATCGCGCCGACGACCGACGGGCCGGCCAGCATGTTGCCCTGGATGGCGTAGCCGTCGCCGGCCACGCCGCCCGCCCACGGGTGGCATTCGTCGCCGGTGAAGGTCGCTCCGGGGCCGGTGGCGCCGACGACGCCGACCTGGCGCTGGGGGACCGGGCCCTCGTCGCCGGCGGTCAGGGCCTGGACGGCGAACGGGGCCGAGACGCCGCTGGCGAGCAGCGCCAGGGTCTGCGGGCGATAGGCCAGATTTGCATATGACTGCGTCGCCACGGCGCCGACTTCGGCCAGGGCGGCCGGGACGGCGGCCCCGACACCGAGGAACTTGCTGGCCACGGCCACGCCGAGGGCCTTGCCGTCGGCCGAGCGGGCCACGATCGAGAACGTCACGGCCGAGACAGTAGTCGTCCGGGGATGCATCTCGTAACACCGGGAGAGCAGACTGACCGGCATGGAATGGTTGTCCGTCGCGTGCGACGACGAGGTGGGCACCCGGCCGATGGCGGTCACGGCTCACGGCGTACCTCTGATGCTGTGGCGGCCGGAAGCCGGCGCCGAGCCGGTGGTTTTCGCCGATCGCTGCCCGCATCGCCTGGTTCCGCTTTCCGCGGCGACCAATAATGACGGCCGGCTTCAGTGTGCCTATCACGGGTGGGAATTCGACGCGGCCGGCGCCTGCGTGGCGCTTCCTTCGCAGGAGGGTGCGGCGCCGCCGAGGGCGAGCCTGCCGGCCGTCAGGACGCGCATTCACGGGGGTCAGGTTCAGGTCGCGGCGGGCGAACTGCCGGAAAAAGATCCGGAGGATCTTTTCACCAATGAGGATCCGTCGCTGGCCCGGGCCTGGCATCCGGTCGCGGTGGTCGGTGAAGACCTTTCTTCCGTACGCCTCCTGGGGCGACGCTTCGACTGACCGAATACGAGACACGCGAGCGGTGGGGCCTTTTGTGGCTGGCTCCGGAAGAGCCGTTGACCGACCTTTTCCCCGACCCGGATGACGACGACCGCGACTATGTGGGCGCCTGGCTGCCTCCGGTGCGCACCCCGGTCTCGGCGGGCGTGGTGGCCGACAATTTCCTGGATGTCGCCCATTTTCCTTTTGTGCACGTGAAGACGTTCGGCGCGACCGACGAGAAACTGGTCGAGCGTTATGAGGTGACCGTCGAGGAATTCGGCTGCCGCAGTGTGCAGGACCAGTGGTTCGACAATCCGGCCGATCCCGGGGTTCTCAGCGGTGAGAGGCCGCTGCGGCAGCGTCGCCGGGCGACCTACGTCTATCGGGCCCCGTTCCAGCTCATGCTGCGCCTGGAGGAACTCGACGCGGGCGCGGTCAAGACGATTCTGTTCTTCGCCCAGCCGGAGTCGCTGACCAGCACCCGCGTCTATACGAAAATGCTGCTCCACGGCATCGGCGGTGTCGCCGATCCGGGGCCCGAGGTGGTGGCGGGCGAGGTCGCGTTCGAGGAGGCCGTGCTCGCGGAAGATCTTGAGCTGCAGCACAAGATGCGACTTCCGGGTCTACCGTTGCGCATGCGCGACGAACTTCACGTCCGCGCCGATCTGCTCGGTGTCCACCTGCGCCGGGTATTGGCGGAATTCCGGGAGAAGGCGTGATCGACCTCCTGCTCAAGAACACGTCGCGCGGTGACATCGGCGTCGACGGCGGTCGCATCGTGCCCGCGCAGCCGGAGGCGCGCGAGACGCGGGATCTCGGCGGTCGCCTGGTCACCCCGCCTCTGGTCGAGCCGCATATCCACCTCGACGCGGTCCTGACCGAGGGCCAGCCCCGTTCGAACGCGTCCGGTTCCCTGTTCGAGGGCATCGCGATCTGGGCCGAGCGGGTGGAGGACCTGACGGCCGGCGACGTGAAGGACCGCGTCCGCCAGGTGTTGCGCTGGCAGCTGGCCCACGGCGTCCAGCACGTCCGCAGCCACGTCGACGTCTGCGACCCCGAGCTGACCGCGCTGCGGGCCCTGGTCGAGCTGCGGGAGGAGGCCCGCGGCCTGGTCGATCTGCAGCTGGTGGCCTTCCCGCAGCAGGGCATTCTCGGCTTCGACGGCGGCGCCGACCTGATGAGACGGGCGGTCGAGGTGGGTGCCGACGTGGTCGGGGCGATCCCGCACTTCGAGCTGACCCGGGAGGACGGCGTCGAGTCGGTCCGGTTCGCGATGGCGCTGGCCGAGGAGCACGGCCTGCGGGTCGACATCCACTGCGACGAGACCGACGACGAGCATTCGCGGTTCGTCGAGACGATGGCGGCCGAGACGATCCGGCGGGGGATGAGCGGCCGGGTCACGGCCAGTCACACCACGGCGATGCACTCCTACAACGCGGCGTACGCCGGCCGCCTGATCACCAACATCGCCCGCGCCGGGCTGCACATGGTGACCAACCCGCTCGACAACGCCGTGTTGCAGGGCCGCTTCGATCAGGGCCCGATCCGGCGGGGTCACACCCGGGTGAAGCAACTTCTGGAAGCGGGGGTGAACGTTGCGATCGGCCACGACTCCGTCATGGATCCGTGGTACCCGCTCGGTCACGCCGATCCGCTGCAGGCCGCGTTCGTGCTCGCCCATCTCGGGCACATGAGCGGCGCCCAGGAGCTGCGCACCCTCATCGACATGATTACTGTCGCGCCCGCCGCCGCCCTCGGTGTGGCCGACTATGGACTGCACATCGGCGGGCCGGCCGACCTGGTCGTCTTCGACGCGCGGTCCGAAGCCGAGGCGCTGCGTTTGCAACGACCGCGGTTTCAGGTGCTGCGGGCGGGCCGGCTGGTTGCCGCCACCGAGCCCGCCCGCAGCACCGTCACCTGGGACGGGAAGGAAGAAGAGGTGACCTTCCGTCCCGCCTGACGCCCCCGGAGGCTTTTCAGCGGCTGGCGTGCAGGAAGGTCGTGTGGCCAGCCGACCCGCAGTAGAGGCAGCTGGTGATCTCGGCCAGGGTCGGCTCGCTGTGGTGGTGCGGCTGGTTCTCCTCGGCCCACTGCCCGAGCCGGTAGACGGGCACGTTCCACCCCTCGGTGGGTCCGTCGGCCTCGGCCCAGCCGGGATTCCAGGCGAACACGCAGACGACCACGGCCGCCGCGCCGGCGGCAAAGATCAGGCCCAGCACAATCGTCATCGGAGCACCCCTTCGTTCACGGGGCATCTCTGACGGACAGAAATCCGGCCGCTGTCACCGCGGGAACCGAAATCGGGTCTGCGAATAGGGCTCGCCCTTGCCGAACGCCAGGATTTTGGCCGGTGACACCGCGAAGACCAGGCCTTTTCGCCCGCCGTCGTCGGAAAAAGAATCTTCGCCGACCTGGAAGTCCCAGTTGAGCCGTTCCTTCCACAGTGCGGCCAGCGTGGCCAGCCGGTCACGATCGGTCACGCGCCGGGCGGTGCCCTCGACGATCACGTCGAGTCCGGTGTCGATCGAGGGTGTGCCGGTGGTCAGCACGCAGTGCGCGTCGTGGTCGAGGTTGCGGGCCTTCTGCTCCCGGTCTCCGGTGCAGATGTGCAGAGCGTTGTCGTGCCAGACCGCGGGAATCGGCGTCACGTGTGGACGCCCGTCCGCGCGGACGGTCGAGATCCAGAACATCTCGGCCGTGGTCAGCACCCTCTCGACGTCGGGCCACGGCCGGGCGGTGGCCTCGGGGGAGCTGAAGTCGGTGTTGAGTTCGCTGATCGGTGCGGTCGGGGCCATCAACGGATGGTAACGGTCACAATGGATCATCAGCCCTCTTGGCTGCGATTACTACTCTCTGCTTCTGTATCGATACCGGTTGTCGTCGTAGTCTGACGCCATGACCGTGACCGCCGATGAAGAAGCGGCCCGCCGGCCCGCTCCGGAAGCCGTCGCCCAGACCCCCTGCCTGGTCATCGATGTCGCGGTGGCCGCCGCGCAACACCGCCGGATCGCCGGCGCCTTCCCGGACGGCCACGTCCATTACGCGGTGAAGGCCAACCCGGAACCGGCCCTGGTGCGCCGGCTCGTCACGGCCGGTTGCCGGTTCGACGTGGCCAGCCCGTCCGAGGTCGACCTGTGCCTGGACGCCGGCGCCGACCCGTCCCACCTGTCCTACGGCAACACCATCAAAAAGGCCCAGGACATCGCGTACGCCTACCGCCGCGGTGTCCGCCTCTTCGCGTTCGACAGCTGGGCCGAATTGGACAAGCTCGCCATCCACGCCCCCGACGCGTCGGTGATCTGCCGGGTGCTCGCGTCGAGCCGCGGCGCCCGCTGGCCGTTGAGCCGCAAGTTCGGTTGCGCCCCCGAGATGGCCGTCGACCTGCTGCGCCGGGCCGCCCGCCTCGGACTGGACGCGGCCGGCATCGCGTTCCACGTCGGATCGCAGCAGATGACCCCGGCCCGCTGGGAGCCCAGCATCGCGATCGCGGCCGGAGTCTTCACCCAGCTGCGGGCCGACGGCATCAACCTGCGCGTCCTCAACGCGGGCGGCGGCTTCCCGGTCGACTATCTGGCCCGGGCCGCCCCGATCGACGACTACGCGGCCGTGATCGAGGAGGCGCTCGTCCGGCACTTCGGTTTCGACCAGCCCGAGCTGATGATCGAGCCGGGCCGCTACATCGCCGCGCCGGCCGGCGTCCTGCACGCCGAGGTGGTGCTGATCTCGCAGAAGTCGTACGGCATCGAGCCGCGCTGGGTCTATCTCGACGTGGGCCGCTTCGGTGGCCTGGCCGAGACCGAGGGCGAGGCGATCCAATACCGCCTGACCACCCCGCACGACGGCTCCGGCCGGGTCGGCCCGGTGATCCTGGCCGGCCCGACCTGCGACAGCGTCGACATCCTCTACGAGCGCACCCGCTACGACCTGCCGGTCGACCTGCGGGTCGGCGACGTCATCCGCATCGAGGGCACCGGCGCCTACACCGCCACCTACGCCTCGGTCGGCTTCAACGGTTTCCCGCCCCTGCGGACGATCTGCGTGAACACGTAGCCTCGATTTAAATGCGTTGCTGCTCCCGCGCCGCGGTTCGTAGTGTGATCGGCACTGGGACGGACCACGGAAAGGGGCTCGAAAAGTGACGGCGAAACGGTCACGACAGACCCCGCAATGCTTCCATCCCGGGCGAACGTGACGCGCCACCACCGCGTCGCGAGCGCCGCCCGATGGGTCGAGAGACCCGTGGGCGGCGTCTTTATCTTCTTTCCCGTAAAGAAATGTCGCTGATCGGGCCATCGGGGTTCGATACCCCTCAACGCCGACTGCCGATCTGATCTCAGCGGGAGAGGTGGGGCTCTCTTCGCGCACCCGATAAGCCGTCGCCCGCCGACCGCCCCGACCGCCGTGGTCGCGGAGCGGCCGGGCTCGGTCGAGGCGGCCGCGGTCTTGGGGTGGGTCCCTGGCCGCCCGGGGTGAGCGGGTCGACCCGCACGGCTTGGCCGACGGGGTGTTCCGGCACGACGTGCGCCGGATGCGTCGGTGATCCGCGAGGTGGACCTGTCCGTGCGCCGGGGTGGGCGGGGTCGGCGGGGTCGGCCACGGCACGCGGATCGCGACGTCGATCCGGGAGACGTTGCGGGGCCCACGGTCGGGTTTTCGTTTTGGCCAGGATGCGGTCAGCGGCAGCCCGGCGCGGGTGGGTTCGGTCGCTGAGGTTCCGCAGTTGCAAGGTGTGGGCGCCGCCCGCGATCAGCCGAGCCGCGGCCAGCAGGCCGAGGACCCCTGGGCCGGCACGTCCCGGAGAAGGTCGGTCCGGCCGAGGCGCCGCTTGGTGTTCTCGGTTCCCCGTCGCCCGTCGCCCGTCGCCCGTCGCAGAAGGCGACCCGTCGCAGAAGGCGACCCGTCGCAGAAGGCGACCCGTCGCAGAAGGCGACCCGTCGCAGAAGGCGACCCGTCGCAGAAGGCGACCCGTCCGCCGTCACCGGAGGCGACCCGTCGCCGAAGGGCGCCGTGGGCGATCCGTCGCCGAGGGGCGCCGTGGGCGATCCGCGGCCAACAGCCGAACCGGCCCAGACCGCCCGGGTGCGGCTTTGGCCGCCTGGAACGGCCGGGACCCGGTGCGCACTCCCGGGCCGGACACGCGGCCGACATCCTCAGCGATCGAGTGCGATCCAGGCATTCGATCAGGCATGGCGGGCTGCGGCGGTTCGGCCCGGGGCGGCACTCGCTCAGACGACGGCCGCCTCCGACCGGTCGCGGTCGGGCTGGAACTGGAAGAGCACGGCGTAGACCAGGGCCGATACCACGAAACCGACCTCGAACGCGATGTCGCCGAACGACGGCCAGTGCTTCGGGACGAGGCCGATGTAGTCGCTCTGGTTGGAGAACAGCCAGATCGACACGGCCATGCCGATCGCCATCGCGATCACGCCGCTGTACGGGTTGTGCCTCTTGTCGTAGAGGAAGCCGTCGACCCGCTTGCCCCGCCGCAGCAACCAGTCGGTGAGGTAGACGGCCAGCCACGGACCGATCCAGTACGAGATGATCAGCAGGAAGTTCTCGTACTTCTCGCCCGCGTCGTGCAGGCCCGTCCAGGCGAGCAGGAAGCCCAGCACGCCGAAGACGCCGGAGACGATCGCCCGGCGGATGTGCGACGGCAGGTTGATGCCGAGCGCCAGGAACGACATCGAGCCCGAGTAGATGTTGATCGCGTTGGCGCTGATCGCGCCGAGGGCGATCGCCAGCAGCGTCAGGTCGGCCAGCCAGGTCGGCAGGTGGCTGGTGAACGCGGCGGTCGGGTTGAGGCCGGTCTTGGTGGCGATGGTGGCCGAGGCGGCGCCGACGATCTCGAGCAGTGTGCACGAGATGAAGACGCCGAGGCCGGCCCAGATGCCGGTGGCGACCCGGCTGGTGTCCGGCTTCATGTAGCGGGTGTAGTCGGTCGCGTACGGGTTCCAGCCCGCCGCGTACCCGAAGGTCGCACCGACCGAGATCAGGAAGCCGCCGACGCCGCCGACCACGCCCGGCGTCCGGCCGCCGTAGTGGCCCTTGGTCAGCATGACCACCGAGGTGATCAGGAAGATGATCGCGAGGACCGGGAACGCGTAGCGCTCGAAGGCGTGCACCAGGTTGTGACCGAAGAACGCGACCGCCACCTGGGCCAGCACGACGATGACCAGGCAGAGCAGGTCGGGCAGCTTGGTCAGGGTGGCCAGGGCGAGCGCGCCCGAGACGCTGTTGACGGCGAACCAGCCGATGCCCGCGACCAGCGAGTTGATGCCGGCCGGCAGGATGTTGCCGCGGTAGCCGAAGCCGATGCGGGACAGCACCATCTGTGGCACGCCCATCGACGGGCCGCGCGACGACAGGATGCCGTGGGTGGCCGAGCCGAGCGCGGTGCCGAGCACGATCGTCGCGACCGCGGTGCCGAACGACGTGGTGAACACGGCCGCGGCGAGAAAGCCGACGAAGATCGTCGCGAACTCGAAGTTGGGCGACATCCAGGTCCAGAACAGCTGCAAGGGGCGGCCGTGCCGCTCGTCCAGCGGGATGAAGCCGGCGCCGCCGGGCTCCACCGCAGTCACCCGGGAGCCGTAGCTGCCCTCCCGGACCTCGGCCGACACCTCGGCCGGAGTACCCAAGGTCATGATCGTGCCTCTCTATATCGGCGCTGGTCAGTGCATGAGGAGATCATGGCAGTACACGCCGGTCACATTCCAAGATTGTTGCCGCGACGTATCACACATGGCGGCTGCCATAATCCCCCGCGCGCGATCAGAGCGACCTATTCCGCCCGGCCTGACCCCGGAGCGTGTCGGCTTCTTCACCGACGCGGTTTTCGCCATCGCGATGACCCTGCTCGTCATCGACATCCCGAAGCCCGAGGAGAACTCGCCCGCGTTCGACGCCTCCGCGGTCGGCAAGGCCGAGGCCGCGCACAACATGCTTGACTTCCTGGGCCATGAGTACGGCGCCCTGATCTCGTACCTGGGCCCTGCGCGACGGGCTGCTGCGCGACGACGTCGATCCGGACGAGTTCCGGGCCGATCTCCGTGTCGGGTGGACGGTGACCGGGTTCTACGCGCTGACGCTGCTGCTGTGCTGGTGGGCGCCGTGGGTGATGATCGCGTGGGATCTCGGCCCGCTGCTCGCGCTGGTGCTCAACCGGCGCCGGCGGTCACTGGCGTAGGCGGAAGAGCACCTCGCCGGCGTCCGGCACGACGAGCGTGTCCGGGTCGGTCTCGTAGTCGGCGACGTCGATCGTTGACGGGTCGAGATAGTTGAGGTTGACCGCGCGTACGGCAGCCTCGCCGATGCCGGTGGCAAGGGTGACCGTGACGCGGTCCTTCTCTCCCTCGATCGGATCCCAGGTGCCGGCGCCGCGCAGGTGGGTCGAGTGGGCGAGATCGCCCCAGTGGTAGCTCGCGAACCGGTCCCACTGCTTCACGAAGTAGTCGCGGCAGTGGTAGCCGATCTCGGCGATCGCGGGGTGCGTCTCGGCGATCTCGGTGATGTGCGGGGCATAGATGATCACCTCGCCGCCGTCGGCGACGATCGGCTCGACCTTGTAGAAGCCCTTGGCCCCGGTCCACATGTCGTCGTATTTCTGGCTGACCAGCGAGAGCACGCGCCGCACCGGGCGGGGCAGGTAGCGCACGTGGACCTCGGCCGAGACGTCGGCGCAGGCGGCCCACGCCTCCTCGGGCGGGCCGAAGGACGCCGCGTGCAGGCGCTTGGTGCCCGACTCGACGACCAGGCACAACGCGAGGCGGCGGGTCGGGATCAGGTGCACGGCGTCGTCGATCAGGGCCCGCACCGGCGTGATCCCGCGCGTGCCGATGATCTCGGAGCTGGTGATCAGCGCGCCCAGCCAGTGCGAGAAGTCGATGATCTCCTGGCCGGCGACGCCCGGGACGAAGTATTTGTTGCCGCCGGAGAAGCCGACCACCTCGTGCGGGAAGACCGGCCCGACGACCAGGCAGACGTCGTGCTCGACGACCGCGCGGTTGACGACGACGTCGATCGACTCGGTCAGCCGGCCCTCGGACAACTCGGCGACGCGCTCGGCGCCGATGGCGCCGACCGACGTCAGCCTCGCCGGATCCCACCACTCATGGTTGCGGACCTCCATGTTTTTCCGTACGCCGAGGTGGCGCTCGAGATGCTCGGCGGTCATCGCGGCGTGGGTGCCGAGAGCGATCAGCACCGTGATCGTGGTGGCGCGGCCGTCGAGGGCGTCGCCGATGGCGTCCAGCAGCAGGGGGAGCGGGCAGGAGCGGGTGGCGTCGGGGACGATCACGCAGACGGATTTGCCGTCGAGTGCGGCGGCCGAGAGGTTACGCAGGACGAAGTCGCGGACGGTCGCGTCGTCGAGGGTGACGGTGGGGCCGCCGATCGTTTCGCTCACCTCTCCACCCTGCCACTGTTTCGTTCGCTCTGGCGCCGGGGTGAGCGGGGAGTTATGGTCTTCGATATATGGGAGCGCTCCCATATCTTCGGCTCTGGAGGAGGCTCTCATGCGGATCCGTCTGCTCGGCGCGGCGGCCGCGCTGCTCGTCGGCGCTGGTGCCGGCCTGGTCGCGGTCACGCAGGCGGCGGCCGCCACGCCCGTCTGCGGCGTGGTCTACACGCTCAACAGCTGGTCCACCGGCTTCACCGCCGACGTCAAGGTGACCAACAACGGGGCAGCGGTCTCCTCGTGGACGCTGGGCTGGACCTTCAACGGGAACCAGCAGGTGACCAGCGCGTGGAACGCGACCGTGACCCAGTCGGGTGCCGCTGTGACCGCGGCCAACGTGAGCTGGAACGGTGCTCTGGCCACCGGCGCGTCGGCGTCGTTCGGCTTCCAGGGCACCTATTCCGGGGTGGTCAACGCGGCGCCGGGATCGTTCACCTTCAACGGCGTCGCCTGTGACGGAAACGTCCCGACCACACCGCCCACACCGCCCACGACGTCGCCGACGACCGCCCCGACGACTCCGCCGCCGACGGCTCCCACCACACCGCCGACCTCGCAGCCCACGACACCACCCCCGGCCGGCTGCTCGTCCGGCGCGAACTGCGACGGCTTCGAGAACCAGACCGGCACCACGCCCGCCGGCAACTGGGCGATCAGCTACCCCGACTGCTCGGGCGCCGGCACCGCGGCCATCGACCGCACCACCTCCCACAGCGGCACCACCTCGCTGCGGGTCGACGGCGCCGCCGGCTACTGCAACCACGTCTTCGTCCGCGACACGGCCATCCTCGGCTCCAGCAGCAACGTGTGGTTCGTCCGCTACTGGGTCCGGCACACCACCGCCCTGCCGGCCTCCCACACCACCGCGGTAGCGATGCAGGACGCCAACGACGGCAACAAGGACCTGCGCTTCGGCGGCCAGAACAGCGCCATGCAGTTCAACCGGGCCTCCGACGACGCGACCCTGCCCGAGCAGAGCCCGGCCGGCGTCGCCCAGTCGGCCCCGCTGCCCACCGGCACCTGGAACTGCGTCGAGTTCAAGGTCTCGGGCGCCGACGGCACGATCCAGACGTGGCTCAACGGCAGCGCCGTGGCGGGTCTCACCGAGGACGGCGTGCCGACCCACGACCTCGACGGCCAGTGGCTCAACCGCACCTGGCGCCCGAAGCTCACCGACCTCCGGCTGGGCTGGGAAAGCTACGGCGAGGGCGCCGACACCCTCTGGTACGACGATGTGGCGGTCGGCTCCCAGCGGATCGGTTGCTGAGCCACAGAACAGTCACCACGATGTAGGGATGGCAGATCTTCGGCTCCACCCTGACCGGCTGCTTCCCGCCGAACCTCAGGTCCGCGACCTCGCCCGCCGGCTCTACACCGCCGTCCGCGATCTGCCGATCGTCTCCCCGCACGGGCACGTCGATCCGCGCCTGCTCCTCGACGACCCGCCCTTCACCGACCCGACCAGCCTGTTCGTCCAGCCTGACCACTACGTGACCCGCCTGCTGCACGCGGGCGGGATCACCCTCGACCGCCTCGGGGTCGGTGCCGGGCCGCTGCCCGAGGAGCAGGCCCGCGCGGCCTGGCGCCTGCTCTGCGCCAACTGGCATCTCTTCCGGGGCACCCCGGTGCGCTACTGGTTCGACGCCGAGCTTTCCGAGATCTTCGAGGTCACGGAGCGGCCGTCGGCCGCCAACGCCGATTTCCTGTACGACGTGATCAGCGCGAAGCTGACGCAGCCCAGTCACCGGCCCCGCGCCCTGCTCGAACGGTTCGGCATCGAGTTCCTGGCCACCACCGACGACCCGGCCGACGACCTCGAGGTGCACGCCGCCCTGGCCGGCGACCCGGGGGTGAAGACGCGCGTGGCCCCGACGTTCCGGCCCGACCGCTATCTCGAACCCGGCCGCACCGACTGGCCCGACCTGGTGAAGCGCCTCGGCGAAGCCGCGGACACCGACGTCGGCGCGTACGCGGGTTATCTCCGCGCGCTGAGCGCGCGCCGAAGGCACTTCATCGACCACGGCGCGGTTTCCGCCGACCACAGCCACGCCGACGCGGTCGCCGAGCCGCTCACCCAGGGCGAGGCCGACCGGGTCTACCGCCGGGCGCTGGCCGGAGAGGCCGGGCCGGCCGAGACCACGGCGTTCCGGCGGCACATGCTGTTCGAGATGGCCCGCATGTCGGTCGAGGACGGCCTGGTCATGACCCTGCACCCGGGCGTGCGGCGCAACCATCACCCGGAGACCCTGCACCGGTACGGCCCGGACACCGGCCACGACATCCCGGTCGCGGTCGAGTTCACCCGGGCGCTGCAGCCGCTGCTGTCCGCGTTCGGCACCGAGCCCGGCTTCCACCTGGTGCTGTTCACGCTCGACGCCGACGTCTTCGGCCGCGAGATCGCCCCGCTGGCCGGCTTCTATCCGGCGGTGTACGCGGGTGCGCCCTGGTGGTTCCTCGACAATCCGTCAGCGATCCGGCAGTTCCAGTCGTCGGTGACCGAGATCGCCGGGTTCAGCCGGCTGTCCGGGTTCATCGACGACACCCGGGCGTTCTGTTCGATCCCGGCCCGCCACGACATGTCGCGGCGTCTCGACGCCGGGCACCTCGCGCGGCTGGTCGCCGAGCACCGCCTCGACTTCTACGAGGCCGCCGAGACGCTGGCCGACCTGGTCAGCGAGCAGCCGAAACGGGTGTTCAAGCTGTGAGGCCCGGCCAGATGAGGATCGTGCATCTCGGACTGGGCAACTTCTTCCGCGCCCATCAGGCCTGGTACACGGCCAACGCCCCGGACGCCGACCGGTGGCCGATCGCGGCGTTCACCGGGCGCTCGCCGGACATGGCCGACGCGCTGAACGCGCAGGGCGGTCGTTACTCGCTGCTCACCCGGGGCCCGTCGCGCGACGAGGCGGAGATTGTTTCGGCGGTCGACGTGGCGTACGCGGGAACCGACCTCGAAGCGTGGCGGACGCACCTGGCGTCACCCCGGACGGCCCTGCTGACCCTGACCGTGACCGAGGCCGCCTACCTGAGGTCGCCGGACGGCGGCCTCGCCGCCGACCACCCGCTGGCCGTCGCCGACCTGCGCGCCTGGCGGCGCGGCG
Organism: Actinoplanes sp. NPDC051411; assembly: GCF_040682075.1. Classification (NCBI taxonomy): domain Bacteria; kingdom Bacillati; phylum Actinomycetota; class Actinomycetes; order Micromonosporales; family Micromonosporaceae; genus Actinoplanes; species Actinoplanes sp. NPDC051411. The sequence continues at coordinate 166,474 of NZ_JBFBAD010000003.1, forward strand.
AGCCGGTGTCGAGCGTGCCCGGGCGGCTCTTCGCCGGCCTGGCCGAACGCCGTGTCTACGGTGGAGGCCCGATCGCCGTGGTCTCCTGCGACAACCTGCCCGGCAACGGCACCACGACCGCCCGGGTCGTGCTCGACTTCGCCGCCCTGGTCGAACCGGCCCTGGTCCCGTGGATCCGCGACCACGTCTCGTTCGTGTCCACGATGGTCGACCGCATCACGCCCCGCACCACCCCCGCCGACGTCGACGCCGCGGCGTCACTGGCCGGCTTCCCCGACGCGGTTCCGGTGGTGACCGAGCCCTACAGCGAGTGGTTGCTGAGCGGCGTCTTCCCGGCGGGCCGACCGGCGTGGGAATCGTCGGGTGCGCGCTTCGTGTCCGATGTGCACCCGCACGAGCAGCGCAAACTGTTGCTGCTCAACGGCGGCCACTCGCTGCTGGCCTATACCGCAAGCGCCCGCGGACACGAGACGATCGCGTCGGCGGTCGCCGACCCGGTCTGCCGCGGCTGGCTCGACCAGTGGTGGGACGAGGCCGTACGCCACGTGCCGCTGCCGCCGGCCGAGCTCTCGGCCTATCGCGTGGCGCTGCTGGAGCGCTTCGCCAACCCGCGGATCCGGCACACGCTGGCCCAGATCGCGGCCGACGGCTCCCAGAAGATCCCGATCCGCGTCCTGCCGGTCCTCCGGGGCGAGCGCGCGGCCGGTCGTCCGGCGACCGGCGCGGTCCGCGTGCTGGCGGGGTGGATCGCGCATCTCCGCGGCGCGGGCGCGCCGGTCGCGGACGCCGGGGCGGGGCCGTTCCTCCAGCGCGCGGCGTCGCCGAAGGCGGTGCTGGAGCTGTTGGACCCCGATCTGGGCACCGATCCGTCCCTGGTCACCGAGCTGGAGGCGGCGACACGGTAGAGGGGCCTGATCGCTTGGCAACTGATCGCGCGGCTGCCGGTGTCCGCGACCGGGCGGGTGGCCCGGCGCGGATCGGTGAGCATCGCGCGGGCGGCGAGCAGTCGCTGTTCGCGCAGGTAGGCGCCCGGCGTCACCCCGAGGCGCGCGAACAGGACGCGCACGTGCCGCACCGACACGTGGTGGCGGCGGGCCAGCTCGGTCTCCGACAGCCGCGGGTCGCCGAGGCAGTTGTGGATGTGGGCACGCATCAGGCCGAGCAGTGCCGCGCAGGGCCATGGTGAGCAGATCCAGCACGGCCGAGAGTGCGCCGGCCACCTCGAAGGGGTCGTCCAGGCTTCGCTGACCGCCACGCCCGCGCCCAGTTCCCGCACGGCCAGCCGGCCCCGGAAGCCGGGCCGCCGCCCGGCGAGGACGGCCATGGCGCGGGAAAGTTCCTGGTCATGCCGGCGTTCTCGGACGAGTTCCCGGCCGCGCTGCCCGGCGATGATGCCGCCCTGGCCGCCCTGGCCGCCCTGGCCGCCCTGGCCGCCCTGGCCGCTCATCCGGCTCCGGGCACGGCCGCCCAGCTCGACTTCGGCCTCGGGCTCGACGTGCGCCCCGACCGCGGCCGGATCCAGGCGCCCACCCTGGTCGTGTCGGCGGTCGGTTCGTCGCTCCGGCCCACTCCACGGAGATCGCCGGTGGCATTCCCGGCGCGCGGCTGGTCGAGATCCCGGGCGGCCACGCGGTCTCGGTGAACCCGGAGCCGGCAATCGCGGCGCTGCTGGAATTCCTGGGCTGATCGCATTAACCCGAATGGAGGAATCTGCCCGGTAATCCCCGGGAACGGCCGTTTGGGGTGCTATTTGCGGTGGTCGTGCGGTTACCGTGCCGCCAATAGCCCGCACGATCCCGGAGGATTCCATGAAAATGACTCGGAAAATGCGGCCGCTGCTGGTCGTCGGCGGAATTGCCGGCCTTACCGCCGCCGCCTGGGGCGCCGGTGGCGGCATCGGGTTCGCGTCGACCCACAGCGCGACCCACAGCGCGACCCACAGCGCGACCCACGGCGCGACCCACAGCGCGACCCACAGCGCGACGTGCGGCGTGCCGGCGCGTTATCCGACCATTCAGGCGGCGGTGGACGACGGGAACTGCCGCACCGTGCAGGTGGCGGCCGGGGCGTACACCGAAAGCGTCACCGTCTCCCGCAGCCTGACCCTGCGGGGAGCCCAGGCCGGTCAGGATGCCCGGAGCCGGCGCGGCAACCGCGAGTCCGCCCTCACCGGCACCATCACCGTCAAGGCCGACGACGTCACGCTCGACGGGTTTACGCTGAACGGGCCGGTGGACCAGGGAACCGCCGCTCTGGTCATGCAGGACGGCAACAGCGGCGAGACGATTCAGAACAACATTTTCCACAATCCCGGGCGGGCGGCGTCGTTCACGACCAGCCGGACGGTCTTCCGGCGCAACGCGGTGAAGAACACCGCGACGGCGGGCGACGGATTCCAGGGAAACAGCCGGCCGGTGCGGGACGTCACCATTGCCGACAACAATTTCAGCGGCGCCGACCCGACCAGATACAACGCCGACGTCACGTTCATCGAGGGCGACCGCAACCTGACGGTCAACGGTAACCGGAGCACCGGCGACGGCACGCTGGTCGCGCTGTTCAAGACCACCGGCGCTCGGATCACCGGCAACACGGTCACCGGCGGCACGGGTGCGTCGGCGATCTACATCGGCGGGGCCGACCACAACGTGACGGTCACCGACAACACGATCAGTGACGCCGGCTCGGCGGTGAAGGTCGCGAACGACTTCGGCGGCGGTGCCAGCTCGGCGGTGACGATCACCCGCAACACGTTGCGCAAGAACCAGTACGCCGTGAACGTCGCCAAGGACGCGACCACCGGCGGCGTCCACGCGAACCGCAACAGCATCACCGGCAACGCCCGGTACGGCGTGTTCACCGACCCGGCGGCCGGCGCCCGCACCGACGCGACCTGCAACTGGTGGGGCAACATCCGGGGTCCCGCGGGCGGCGACAAGGTGAGTTCCGGCGTCGACTACAAGCCGTGGCTCAAGTTCTCCAGCCTGAGCGTGGGCTGCCGCTGAACCTCGTCCGTCCCGGCCCGTCTTACCGGGTATGAACGACAAGACCGTCGGGTCGTTCGCCTTTGACGGAACGCGCGCCCCGGCGGCCGAACTCGCGCGGGACTGGCACCGGCACGTCGGGACGCGCTTCGCCATGCCGCATTTCAGCGCCGGGACCCTGGCCGACTTCCGGTACCGGCTCCGTGTCGCCCGGGTCGAGGACACGGTCGCGGTCAGGATCAGCGGTGCGACGCCGGCCCGTACGGCGGGACCGCCCTGCGACGACGAGGAGTTCGTCCGGGTGTGGATCGTGCGCGGCGGCGCGTGCGAGCTCGGCGGCGCGCGCGGCGACAGCCTGCACACCGTGCCGGCCGGCGGTTTCCTGATCCGGCACGCCCAGCCGCTCGCGCATTTCCGGATGCCGCCCCGCACCACCGCCGAGGTCGTCATCCTGCCGGCCGGTTCGCTGCTGCCGCTGCTCGGCGGCCGGGCCGTGACCGGCTCGGCCCGGACCGCCGAGGTGCGGCTGCTCGCGGCGCACGTCGAGATGGTCCGCCGCACGGTCGCCGACCTCGGCCCGGCCGGCGTGGAAGCCTCCCGCGGCATGCTGGTCGAGCTGGCCCGGGCGGTCGTGCGGGGCGGTCTCGACGGCGCCGACCAGCGGCTGGGCGCGACCCTCGCCCAGGCCGCGAAGGATCTCGCCGGGCGTCACCTGACCGATCCGGGGCTCACCCCGGCGCTGCTGGCCCGGGAGCTGAACGTCTCCGTGCGCACGCTGCAGCGCGCCTTCGCGGCCGCCGGGGAGTCGATCATGGGATACGTCCGTGACCAGCGCCTGGAGGCGGCCCGCACGGCTCTGCTCGCGGCGCCCGGTCGGCTCGGCGTCGCCGAGGTGGCCGCGCGCTGGCAGTTCGCCGACGGCAGCCACTTCACCCGGGCGTTCAAGCGGCGCTACGGCCACCCGCCGGCTGCGACCCGTCCTGGGCGGGCAGGCTCTTCATGACCCGGGCCAGGCTCTCCTCGACCGCCCGCCGGGCCTCGGCCAGCCGCGCGTCCAGCAGCAGGACGCCGTCGTGCTTGACCAGCCGGCCGTCGACCAGCACCGAGTGCACGTCGCGGGCGCCGGCCTGCTGCACGATGTGCCCGGCCGGGTGCAGGATCGGGAAGAGGGCCGGGTTGCGGTCGTTCTTGACCAGCACGAGGTCGGCCCGCTTGCCGGCCGCGATCGAGCCGATCCGGTCGTCCAGGCCGAGCGCCTCGGCGCCGCCCAGCGTGGCGTACCTCAGCACGTCGGCCGCCCGCAGCTCGTTGTCGACCACGGTCTCGCCCCGGGCGTGCGCCTCGAGATGACCCAGGGCGCGGTCGGCCGACAGGGTCGCGCGCATCGCGTGGAACATGTCGCCGCTGATCGCCACGCTGCTGTCGGTCGAGAGCGACGTCGAGATGCCGTGCCGGCGCAGCCGCCGGGTCGGCGAGTAACCCTGCCCGGCGCCCGACTCACTGTCGGTGGCGACGGAGACGTGACCGCCGGTGGCGGCGATGCGCTCGTACGACCCGTCGGACAACGACCCGGTGTGCACGTAGACCACCCGGTCGTCGAGGACACCGTGCTGCGCCATCCGCTCGATCGCGGCGTCGCCGGAGGCGCCCCACACCCCGGCGTGCGTGGTGACGCGGACGTCCAGCTCCCGCGCCACGTCGAAGGCCGCCTGCTCGGGGAAGGCGGCGTCGTCGCTGACGTCGAAGGCGATCTGGAAGGTGACCAGGCCGTCGCCGGTCCCGCGGCGGCTCACGAAGTCGCGGAAATCGCCGGCCCATTCCCACGGACCGCGCGAATGGTCGCCGTACGCGAGCACGAACCGCCCCGGAACCCGCTCCAGCGCGTCCAGGGCGGCGTCGGCGTGCGCCGGCGTCCGCAGCCCGTGCGACCAGTCCACCGTGGTGGTCACGCCGGCGTCCATCGACTCGAGCGCGGACAGCAGATTGCCCGCGTAGATGTCCTCGGGCCGGAACAGGTTCACGTGGTTGACGTAGTAGAAGTAGAAGTAGTTGGTCAGCGTCCAGTCGGAGCCGTAACCCCGCTGCGCGGTCTGCCACATGTGGCGGTGCGTGTCGATCATCCCGGGCAGCACGATGCCGCCGCGGGCGTCGATCTCCAGGGCGCCGGCCGGCACGTCCAGGGCACGGCCGACCGCGGCGATGCGGCCGTCCCGCACGAGAACGTCGGTGTCGGGAAGGTCGCCTTGGCCGGGCTCCATCGTGAGCACGGTGCCCCGGCGGAGAACAATGGCGGAAGATGTCTGCACGGATGTGAAGCCTAGGAAGCCCACGACCCCGGCGAATGGACCTGAGCGACAGCTGTCGGCCCGTGCGCGACACGTTGCGGCGGGGCGCGCCGGCCGGGGGCGGCCCACTAGATCAGGGAAGCGGATCGTGTGCGGGCGTGTCACTCTGGGGTTATGTCTGACGCGAGCTCCGCGCGGCCGCGCGGCGAGACCTTCCAGTACGCCGGTGCGACCGTTGAGCTGGTCGAGCCGGTCACCGTGCTGGCCGCGGCCCGGGTCAACCCGGTCGAACTGCTGCGCAGCGCCTCCTGGCCGGCCCCGGTCAACCGGGTCGGGCTGACGGTGTCGAGTGAGGACCGGCCGGAGGGGCCGGTGCACACGTTCGCGGCGGCGGTCAGCACGGCCGACGAGCCGATGAGCAAGGAGCGCATCCGGTCGCTGGTGCTCGGTCACGATCCGGTCGGGCTGCTGCTGGCGAAGCGGATCGAGGCCGGTGACCCGATCGCGACCAGGTTCGTCGACGGGGTCGGGGCGGCGGCCGTCGCCGCGTACCGGAAGTTGGGCCTGGACCGCCCGGAGAAGCCGGCGGCGAGCCGCGAACCCGGCACCCTCGCCGACGCCGTGGTCGGCCTGCAGGCCGGCGTGACCTACGACGAGAGCGGCACCGTCATGCGGCTGACCGCCGAGGTTCCCCGCGACGAGGTGACGCCCGCCCACCTGCAGGCCTTCGTCGGCCTGGTCCTGCAGGCGGTGGTCGAGCTGGCCGGGCCGAAGGCCCTCGAGGGCCGGCGCTACACGGTGAGCCGCGACAACCTGCCGAAGACGCCCACCACCACCCAGGACGTCACGCTCGACATGGTCGGTGGCCTGGCCGACATCGTCGGCGAGCTGCGGCAGATCGCGGTGTCGTTCCGGCATCCGGAGGCGATGGCCCGGTGGGGCGCCCGCCGCCCGCAGGGCATCCTGATGTACGGGCCGCCCGGCACCGGCAAGACGATGCTGTCGCGGGCGCTCGCCAACGAGATCGGTGCCGACTTCCGCGAGATCCGCACCCCGGAGATCCTCGACAAGTGGCTGGGCGGCTCCGAGCGCAACATCAAGCAGATCTTCCGCGACGCCCGGCACTACCGGCAGCCGACGCTGATCCTGTTCGACGAGTTCGACTCGATCGTCAGCTACGCCGGCTCGGGCGGCGACGCGGCCAGCCAGGCGCTCAACGCGGTGGCCGGCATCTTCAAGCAGGAGATGAACGACCTGATCGAGGCCAACCCCAACGTGATCGTGGTGGCGACGACCAACTTCCCGCACCGGGTCGACGACTCGCTGATCCGCTCGGGCCGCTTCGACGTCAAGATGAGCGTGCCGAAGCCGGACGCGGCCAGCCGGTCGGAGATCTTCCGCAAGATGATCCGCGGCCTGATCGCGGCCCACGAGTCGGCCGGCTTCCACATGTTCGCCGACGACCTCGACCTGGCCGCGCTCGGCGAGGCGAGCCACGGCATGACCGGCGCCGACATCAAGGAGGTGCTGCGCCGGGTGCAGCTGGCCAAGGCGATGCAGGACGCCCGCACCGGTGGGGTGGTCGAGCCGATCTCCCAGGCCGAGCTGCTGGCCAGCGTCCGCGACCTGGCCGGTCTCAGCGGCTGAGCGCGGCCAGGGGCTCGTCGCGGTCGGCCAGGACCTTTCGATAGTGGGTCAGCAGCTCGTCGCCGATGGCGGTCCACGTGCGGTGCTCGACCGAAAGCCGGGCCCGGCGGCCCATCTCGGCGCGGAGGTCCGGCCTCGCGGCGAGGCACTCCACCGACGTACGCAGGGAGGCCGTGTCGTCCGGCGGGAAGAGGAAGCCGGTCCGCCCGTGGTCGACCAGGTCGAGCGGCCCGCCCGCGGCCGGCGCGACGACCGGGACACCGGCGGCCAGGGCCTCCTGCACGGCCTGGCAGTACGTCTCGTTGGCGCCCGTGTGCACGAAGACGTCGAGGCTGGCGAGCAGTCTGGACAGTGCCGCCCCGCGTCGCAGGCCGGTCAGGACCGCGTCCGGGAGGCGGCGGCGCAGGAGATTCGCGTCGGGGCCGTCGCCGACGACCACCAGGCGGGTGTTCGGGATGCCGTCGAGGTGGGCCAGGAGGTGCACCCGCTTCTCGCGGGACAGCCTCCCGACGTACCCGATGAGCGTCCCGCCGCCGGGGGCGAGCGAACGACGCAGCTCCTCATTCCGGTGAGAGGGGTTGAAGAGCGAGGTGTCGACGCCGCGCCGCCACAGCGCCATGCGGGCGAAGCCGCGTTCCTCGAGTTGCCGCCGGGTGTCGGTCGACGGCACGAGGGTGAGGTCGGCGGCGTCGTGCAGCCGCCGCAGCTCGCGCCAGATGAACGGGCCGAACACGCCGAACCCGTGCTGGGCCGCGAACCCGGCCGCGTCGGTCTGGAACACCGCCACCGTGGGCAGGCCGAGGCGTTTCGCGGCCCGCATCGCGGAGGTGCCGATCAAGGCCGGGCCGGCCAGGTGCACGATGTCGGGCCGGTAGCCGGCGAGGACCCCGTGCAGGTACGACATGGTCGACAGGCCGAGCCGGTAGCTGCGGTAGCGGGGCAGCGGAACGCTGCGCACGCCGACCGTGGGGAAGCCGGCCACGTCGCCGGGAACCGGGGACGGCGCCACGACCAGCGCGTCGTGCCCGTGGTGGCGCAGGTGCTCCAGCGTGCGCACGACCGAGTTGGCGACGCCGTTGGCGAAGTCGACGGGGCTTTCCGAGATGACGGCCACCCGCATCCGCATGGCGTCCATTGCACGCCCGTGTGGTGGTCGCCCGGTCGCCCGGCCGTGAACAGTCGATGACCGATGAGTACGGCGGCGTTCGCTGTGCGATCGTCGAATCATGGTGCTGGTCGTCGTGCTCGGGCTGAGCGCGGCGTTCCTGCTGGCGCTGTCGGCCTCGCTCCAGCAGCGCGCCGCCCGCCGGGTCGTGACGTCGGGCCGGGCCTTCTCGCTGCTGCCGGTGTTCCATCGGTTGGTCCGGTCACCGGTCTGGCTCTGCGGCCAGCTGACGAACGTCGGCGGCGTCGTCGTCCAAGGCGTCGCGCTGCACCTCGGGTCGATCGCCGTCGTCCAGCCGCTGATCGCCACCCAGTTGCTGTTCGCGCTCCCGCTGGGGGCGCGGCGCCTGCGGGCCCGCGAGTGGCTGGCGGCCGCCGCCATCGTCGGGGCGATCGTGCTGTTCCTGGTCGTGCGCGGGACGGCGCCACTGTCCGGCTATTCCGACCGGCTCCGCACCGTCATCGCGGGAGCGTGCACGCTGGTCCTCGCTCTGCTGCTGGTGATCGTGGCGGTCAACCAGCGGCCACGCGTCTATGCGACGTTGCTGGCGGTGGCGGGCGGGCTGTGCTCGGCGATGAGCGCGGTGTTCATCAAACTGACCGCGGAAGACCTGGTCACCCGGGGCGTGGTCAAGACGGCGATCGACTGGCCGGGCTACGCGCTGGCGGTGTCCACGCTGTGCGCGCTGCTGCTGGGACAGCAGGCGTTCGCGTCCGGGTCGCTCGCGGCCGCGGTGGCCGCCGGGTCGACGACCAACCCGGTGGCGAGCTACGTGATGGGCATTCTGGTGTTCCACGCGCCGCCGCCCCACGGGGTGGGACCGTTGGTGGCGCTGGCCGGCACCGCACTCCTGCTCCTGGCCGGCACGTGGGGGCTGGCCAACTCGCCGGCCGTCCAGCACGACGAGCCGGCGCCGGTTACGCCGCCAGGGCCGCGCCGGCCGGAAAGTCGTCCACCGGCCGACCGTCCCGCTGAGCCACGATCCCCTTCAACATCGGCAGGCTCTTGCTGATCACGCCGGTGACCCCGATCCTCCGGGCCCGCGCCAGCGCCTCCTCGGTGTCGACGGGCCACGCCAGAACCCGGTCGGTCGCCCGGCGGAGTTCGGCGACCACACTCGACGTGAGAAGGCTCAGGCGGATGGAGACCCCGTACACCCTCTCCCGCCGGAGGCGGGCCCGCAACCGGGCGAGCTGAAGCGGATCACTCGCCGAAAGCACCCGGCCGACCTCGGGGTGGCCGGCGAACGCGTCGAGCATCCGCCACTGCTTGGTGCAGACCGACAGCGGCACACCGGGCGCGTACGCCCGGATCTCCGCCGCCACCCGCGCCGCGACCGCCAGCGACGGCCCCTTGAGATCGAGCATCAGCCGCGGATCGCCGGCCGCCACCGCCAGCACCTCGTGCAGCTGCGGCACGACCAGCGAACGCCGCCGGTTGAGCTCGGTGGGGTGCTCCCAGTAGTAGTGAGGCCCGACGGCCTTGCGGTGCCGCACCTCGAGGGCGCCGCGGTAGAGGTGAACGTCGGCCTCGACGAGGTCGACTCCGGCCGCCAGGGCGGCCCGCAGATCGGCGAGGGTGTTGCCGGCCCGGTGCGCGACGGCAAGCAGGGGGCGGTCGTCCATAGCCGGAAAGCTAGACGTCGATGAAAACCACCACGTCGATCGCAGGCGACCGGCGGCTGATCGGGGAGCGAACGGCGATCGCTACCCCGCGGCGATCCGGCCGTAACTCCGCCACGGCAGCAGCAACCCGCTCGACGCCACGATCATCCCGCAGATCAGCATCGCGGCCCGAACGCCGAACGCCGCCGCCAGCGCACCGCCGAGCACGATCCCGAGCGGCTGGCTGCTACGCGAGCTGATCGACCAGCACGCGATCACCCGCGACAGGTAGGCGTCGTCGGTGGCCTCCATGCGGTAGGACGCGAACGCCGGATTGAACACGCCGGACCCGCCCAGCGCCAGCGTCTCGGCGGCGACGACCAGCAGCAGCCCGCCGACGCCGGCCGGCACCACCGCGAACAGGCCGGTCCAGAGCGCCCGCCCGACCCCGCTCGCCAGGAGCACCCGGCGGGGCCCGAACCGGGCCACCAACGGTTTGAGCGCCGTCGCCCCGACTACCCCGCCGACACAGGGGAGTCCGAGCGCCAGACCGTACTGCCAGGGCGGGAAACGCAGGTCGCGCAGCAGGAGCACGGCCAGCAGGGGAGAGGTCGCCATCAGCCCGGCGCCGAACACCTGCGAGTTCACGAACAGCGCCCGCAATCCGGGATGCCGCGCGATGTAGCGCCACCCGTCCAGAGTCTCCGTCCACCGAGCGGAAGACCCCGATGGCCGGGCGGGTGGCGCCGGTTCCGGCGCCCGCAATTTCCGTACGCCGTAAGCCGACCCGAGAAAGCTCAGCGCGTCGATCGCGATCGTCACCGGGATGCCGACCGCGGACGTGACGGCCCCGCCGAGCGGCGGCCCGACGCTGTTGAGCGTCCAGAACGTCGCCTCGAACCGTCCGTTCGCGGCCGGCCGGTCGGCCGGCGCGACCAGTGCCTTGAGGTGCGCGCCCGACGCCGCGTTGAACACGATCGCCCCCGCGGTCTGGCCGATCGCCACGAGGCACAGCTGCGGATAGGTCAGCACGTGCAACCCGATCGCCGCCGGCACGCTCGCGAGCGCGGCGCACCGGACGACATCGGCCGTGATCATTGCCGGCCGCTTGCGGTGGAACTCGACGAACGGCCCGGCCGGCAGCCCGATCAGGGCCGCGGACAGCCCGGCGACGGCGGCGAGCAGCGACACCTGGAACGGCGGCACGTGCAGCACGAGCACCGCCACCAACGGCAGGGCACCGGTGCCGACGGCGCTGCCGGCCTCGCTCGCCGCGTACGCCACCCAGAGCCGCCGGAAGTCCGCCCCGAGCGCCACCGCGGCAGCTTAGTCGCCAGCCGTGACCGGGCCACCGGCGTACGGGATCGGGCCTCTGGCCGCCCATCCGGGCCACGACGTCACCCTCGCGCATCGCCTCGACGAACATCATCGTCGTTTTGTCCGGGCGCTTGGGAACCTATGCCGGCGCCGCGCGCTCGACGATCGCTTTCGCCGCCACCCCGGACGGCAGGGTCCCGAAGGCGTGCCCCCAGTCGCCGCCGAGCCGGCTCGCGCAGAAGGCGTCGGCGACCTCGCTCGGCGCATGCCGCACCAGCAGGGAGGCCTGCAACACCAGTGCCATCCGCTCGGTCTCCCGCCGGGCCTGACCCTCGTCGGTCTTGCCGAGCCGGGCCTTCAACGCGGCTGTCGCCGCATCCAGGCGGTGGTCACCCCCGGCGGCCAGCTCCACCTCCTGGAGGTACGCGGTGAGACTGTCCGGATCCTTGTGCATCGTCCGCAGCACGTCGAGGACCTGGACGTTGCCCGAGCCCTCCCAGATCGAGTTGAGGGGCGAATCGCGGAAAAGCCGTGGCAGGCCCGACTCCTCGACGTAACCGTTGCCACCGAGGCACTCCAGCGCCTCACCGACCACGGCCGGCTGCCGCTTGCACACCCAGTATTTGCCGATCGCCACGGCCAGCCGCTGGAACGCCCGCTCGCCGCGGTCGGCCGCCCCGGCCAGCCGCATCGCCAGCGTCGCCGCGGCCTCCGACTCGACCGCCAGGTCGGCCAGCACGTTGGTCATCGCCGGCTGCTCGGCCAGCACTTTCCCGAACGCGCTCCGGTGCCGCGTGTGGTGAATCGCCTGGCTCAGCGCGGCCCGCATGCCCGACGCCGACCCGGTCACACAGTCGAGCCGGGTCATCGCGACCATCTCGATGATCGTGCGCACGCCGCGCCCCTCATCGCCGACGAGCCACGCCACCGTGTCGTCGAACTCGGGCTCGCTGCTGGCGTTGCTCCGGTTGCCGAGCTTGTCCTTGAGCCGCTGAATGCGGAAGGTGTTCCGCTCACCGTTCGGCAGGACCCGCGGCACCAGGAAGCACGAGAGCCCCTTGCCGGTCTGCGCGAGCACCAGGAACAGATCACACATCGGCGCACTCGTGAACCACTTGTGGCCGCGCAGCCGCCAGGTGCCGTCCGGTTGCGGGGCCGCCGTCGTCGTGTTGGCCCGCACGTCGGAGCCACCCTGTTTCTCGGTCATCCCCATGCCGGCGAGCAGGCCCCGCTTGGCTGCCGGCGTCCGCAGGCCCGGGTCGTATTCCCGGCTCGCCAGCAGCGGCTCATAGACCGCGGAAAGCTCCGGCGCGTTCCGCAGAGCCGGCACGACCGCATAGGTCATCGTGATCGGGCAGGAGTGCCCGGCCTCAACCTGCGACCACACGTAGAGCCCGGCCGCCCGCGCGACGTGCGCCCCGGCCCGGTCGTCGGCCCAGGCGGCACCGGCCAGCCCGGCGCCGACGGCGACCCCCATGAGCTGGTGCCAGGCCGGATGAAACTCGACCTCGTCCACCCGATGCCCGTAACGGTCGTGGGTGACCAGCCGAGGCTCGTACCGGTTCGCCTCATCGGCCCACCGCTGCGGCTCGGCCGTGCCCGCCAGCTTCCCGAGCCGGTGCAGGTCACCGACCGCCCAGGGTGCCCCTTCCCGGGCCACCCCGGCCAACAGCGCCGCATCGGCCGCCACGTCATAGTCAACCAACGGCGGCGGCTGGTTGAACACCTCGTGCGTCCCAGTCACCTCCCGAATCTACTCCCGGGTAACCCCAGCCTCCAGCCCCGTCCGCTTCCTCCGGACCCAGACGAGTCGTGACGGTATGTAATTGTGAATCCCAGCGCGCGACGGAATGCTGTTCCGGCCGAAAGAATCGCCGCCGGCGAATTGCCAAATTCGATGGCCGGCGGCGAGTCGCGTGCGGCATCGATGCCGTTTCGAATTGTGCGCGGGCGCTCACGGGTCGAGCGCTTCGGCTTCGGGCACGGCGGATGAGCGCCTACCAAGGCAGGAGCCGGGTGGATCGCCCGGGCCGGTCGTGGCTCGCCGTCGACCTGGCGGGCAGCGTGCGGGCCGGCGCACGGCCCGGGTGTGTCGGCCTGGTTGCCGTGTGCGGGGCTCCGTGCCGCTGCTGTGGTGTCCGGCCGCAGGTTCGCTGCGGTCACCCTCCGGCGAGGGTGGGCTGCGGCCGGAAAGGGAACGGCAGGCCGAAGTCGGATCGGGGAAAACGACTTGGCCGCACCGGTAGGTTGCCGGAATGGAATATTCGACCGTCGATACGCTCACGGCTCAGCTGCGGGCGCTCGGGGTGCGGCGGGACGGTGTGTTGCTGGTGCACTCGTCGTACAAAAGTCTGGGCCACGTGATCGGCGGCCCGCAGGCCGTCGTCGAAGCCCTGCTCGCGGCCGCCGGCACGCTCGTCGTGCCGACCCACACTCCGGAGAATTCCGACCCGGCGGCCTGGGCCCATCCGCCGGTGCCGCCGTCCTGGTGGGAGCCGATCCGCATCGAGTCGCCGGGCTTCGATCCGGCCCGCACCCCGGCCAGCCGCTGGATGGGGCGCCTCGCCGAGCTCGTCCGCACCTGGCCGGGGGCCCGCCGCAGCGACCACCCGCAGGTGTCGTTCGCGGCGGTCGGCCCGCGGGCGGCGGCGGTCGTCGACGGGCACAGCCTCACCGACAACCTGGGGGAGGCGTCGCCGCTCGGGGCGATCTACCGGATGGACGGGCAGGTGCTGCTGCTCGGCGTGCACCACGACGCCAACACCTCGCTGCACCTGGGCGAGGCCCGGCAGCCGTCGCCGCCGATGCACACGACCGGGTCGTCGGTGCGGGGCCGCGGCTGGACGACCTGGACCGAGGTCGACGTCGACGCGGGCGACTTCGGGGTCCTCGGCGAGGCCCTCGAGGAGACCGGCGTGGTCACGCTGGGCCCGGTCGGCGCGGCGACCGGGCGGCTGATGCCGCAGCGGGCGGCGGCCGACTTCGCAACTGCCTGGATTCCGGTGCACCGGGCCGGTTAGAGTTCCCGCCGACTTTCGATCTTGGAGCGGGGACCAGAGTGAGTATTGGGTTCGAGTGGCGGCGGATCGCCGGGGCCGACATCGCCGGGCTGACCGCGAAGGAACTGAACGACCTGGTTTCCGGCGGACCGGAGGACGAGCTCTACCGCACCGGATACGACGGTGTCGTGGTCGGGGCCCTGCTCGGTCTCGGCGACGGCGCATCTCGCGGGGCCGAGGCGTTCGTCGATATGCCGGCCGATTGGGACGACGACTACCTGGTGGGAACGATCGGCGCCTACGCCGTACGGGAAATTGCCGCCGCCATGCTGGCGGCGGAATGGCGGACCTGGCTCACCGCGCATTTTGACGGTCTGATGGCCGGCGCCGAGGAAGCGGGTTATGAAAAAGCGGTGGTCGGGGCCGCGCCGGACGGTCCGTGGGCCGATCATCTGCTGCGTTGTGCCGGCGAGCTGACGCGGTTTTTCGGGGCGGCCGCGGCGGCGGAGGAATCCGTCGTCTTCTCGATGAGTGCGTGACTTCCGGCTGTTCTGGGCGGGCCAGACCGTAAGCCGGTTCGGCAGCGCGATCACCACGGTTGCGCTGCCGCTGGTCGCGGACGGCGTGCTGCACGCGTCCACACTCGAGATCGCCCTGCTGTCGGCCGTCTCCTGGCTGCCGTGGGTGCTGATCGGGCTGCCGGCGGGCGTGTGGGTCGACCGGCTGCCCCGCCGCCCGCTCATGATGGTCTGCAATCTGCTGGCGCTGCTGGCACTGGCCACCGTTCCGCTGTTTCTCAACGTCGCGCATCTGCTCGCGGTGGCGCTGGTGGTCGGCGCGGCGACGGTCTTTCTCGACACCGCGGCCCAGGTCTATCTGCCGTCTCTGCTCAGCGCTTCCGAACTGGGCTCCGGCAATGCCAGACTGCACGGCAGCGAGGCGGCGGCCCAGATTGCCGGGCCGGGTGCGGGCGGTCTCCTGGCCCAGCTTTCCGGGGCCCTTTTCGGGCTGCTGGCCGACGGTTTCACCTTCCTGTTCGCGGCGCTCTGCCTGCTTTTTGTGCGCCGCCGGGAGCCGGTTCCCGCGGTCCGGCGAAAGGTCGCCCTGGGCGACGGCATCCGCTTTCTCGTACGCGACCGGTATCTGCGCACGATGACTCTCTTCGGCGCGGCCGCGAACCTGGCGCTGCTCGGCTACCAGTCGATTCTGGTCCCCTTTCTGCGCCACGAGAACGGGATCGCGCCCGGGCTGGTGGGTGTCGTCGTGGCCGTGATGAGCAGCGGTGGCGTACTGGGAGCAATGCTCGCCACCCGGGTGGCCCGCCGTTTCGGCGAGGTCCGCGGCATGGTGTTGTGCCAGGTCGTGGCCGCGCCGTTCGCCCTGCTGATCCCCGTCGGCGGGCTCGGCCCGGTGATGGTGGGCGGATTCGCGGTCGGGGCCGGGATCGTCGCCGGCAACGTCATCAAGGACAGCTTCCGGCAGACCTACACCCCACGGCACCTGCTCGGCCGGGTCGTCACGGCGATGCAGTTGTTCAACTACGGCGGCATCCCGCTCGGCGCTGTGATCGCCGGCCTGCTGGGCTCCACGATCGGGCTGGCGCCCGCGATGTGGGTCATGACGTCGGTCCTCGTGGCGTCGACGCTTCTTGTCGTACCCCTTCTCTAGGTTGGACACCGTGGAAGCGTTTCCGGCGCGGCTGGCTCGCACGCGCCGCTTCAGCGCGGGCACGCCCACCGACCTGAGCTGGGCCGGCGGCCACGTGCGGTTTCTGCGCGACGGCGACCTCTTCGAAGCCGACGGCCAATCCGGCACGGAGCGACTGCTGGCCGCCGGCGTCGATTCCTATCACGGGCCGGCCTTCGTGCGCGGCGACGGCTTGTGGACGATCGCCGGCGGCCTCCGGGCCGCCGGGCGGGTGACCCGCGTGCGGTCCGATCCGGCCGGGCGCCGTTTCGCGTACGCCGAGGACTCCGCGCTCCGCGTCCTCGACCACGACGCCGACCTGGGCCCGGCCGGGCGCGACTTCATCTGGTCGCCCGACGGCACGCGGCTTCTGGTCACCCTGGTCGACGATTCCGGCGTGCCCCGGCGCAACGGCGTCCCCTACCCGGTAGCCGGCGAACCCCTCCCGCGGATCACGCTGGCCGTGGTCGACCTCGACGGGACACGGCGCGAGTTCCCGGTCGGCGACTACCTGGCGCGGGCCGGCTGGGATCGGCACGGACCGCACGCGGTGGTCCTGACCCGCGACCAGCGCACGCTGCGGCTCCTCCAACTCGACCCCGAAACCGTGGTGCACGAACAGCGGGACGAGCCCTGGGTCACCGTCGTGCCGGGCCTGCCCGCCCGCCTCGACGACGGAACAGTGGTCGCCCACCGCGACATCGACGACACCCGCCACCTGACCGTCGGCGGAGAGGTGGTCACGCCGGCCGGGCTGCAGCTGCGCTCAGTGCTGTCGGCCGACGACGGAGTGCTGTTCACGGCCTCGGCCAAGCCGGACGCCACCACGCTCTGGTCCTACCGCGGCGCCCTGCGGTGTGTCGCGGCCGTGCCCGGCGCGACGAGGGACGGGCAGTTCGTCCACTTCGCGACTCCGGGGCACGTCACCGTGGTCCGGGAGGTGGGACGGCCTGTGGTGGTGCGCTCGATGAGCGAGATGGGCGAGGCAGGCCGAATAGGCCCCGCCAGTGGGGTGGGCCCGGTGGGCGGCGTGGATCCGGCGGACGAGGTGGGCCGGGTGGGCGGCGTGGATCCGGCGGACGAGGTGGGCCGGGTGGGCGGCGTGGATCCGGTGGGCGAGGCGGCCTTGGCGGACGAGGTGGGCCGGCTGGGCGACGGTGACCGGGTGGGCGAGGCGGGCCGAGCGGATTGGGTGGGCCAGCTGGGTGACGTGGCCCCGGTGGGGGACGCGGACCGGGCGGGCGACGAGACGGGCCTCGCGCGCGAGATGGCCCTGGAGGGTGAGGGGGGCCTGGCGCGCGAGGCGCGCCCGCTGGGCGACGGTAACCCGGTGGGCAAGGCGGGCCGAGCGGATTCGGCGGGCCGGCTGGGCGACGGTAACCCGGTGGGCGAGGCGGGCCGAGCGGATTCGGCGGGCCGGCTGGGCGACGGTAACCCGGTGGGCGAGGCGGGCCGGCTAGGCCACGGCGACCGGGTGGGCGAGGCCGGCAGTGCGGATTGGGTGGGCCGGCTGGGAGCGGGTGACCGGGTGGGCGAGGTAGGCCTAGCGGGTGAGGTGGGCCAGCTGGGCGACGTTGAACCGGTGGGCGAGGTGAGCCTGACGGGCGAGGCGGCCCTGCTGGGTGAGGTGGGTCGGCTGGGCGACGGCGGCCCGGTGGGCGAGGTGGGCCGAGGGAATTGGCTGGGCCGGCTGGGCGACGGTGGCCGGGTGGGCGAGGTGGGCCGAGGGGATTGGGTGGGCCGGCTGGGCGGCGCTGACCGGGTGGGCGAGGTGGGCCGAGCGGACTGGCTGGGCCGAGCGGGCGAGGTCGGCCAGTTGGGCGACGTGGACCCGGTGGGCGGGGCGGGCCTGGCGGGTGCGGTGGGCCGGCTGGGCGATGGTGACCCGGTGGGCGAGGTGGGCCGAGCCGGTGCGGTGGGCCCAGCGGGTCAGGTGGGTCAACTGGGCGCGGCGGACCAGATGGGTGAGGCGGACCGAGCGGGCGCACTGGGCCGAGTAGGCCGGGCGGGCCGAGTGGGCGAAGTAGGCCGGGCGGGCCGAGTGGGCGGAGTAGGTCGAGCGGGCCGAGTGGGCGAACTGGGCCGAGCCGCTCCGGCGGGTCGAGGGGGTCGCCTGGGCGGGGTGCGGGCGTACAGGATCGGTCTGGAGCGGGCGTCGCTGATGCTGCCGCCGGGGCACCGGGGCGGCGCTGCCGTTCCGGTTCTGCTTGATCCTTATGGTGGTCCCAGCCGGCAGCGGGTTGCCGGCGTGCCGGACTGGCGTGACCTGCTGTCGGAGTGGTTTGCCGGGCAGGGGTTCGCGGTTCTGGTCGCCGACGGTGCCGGCACCCCGGGCGGTGGCCCGCGCGACGAGCGCCGCATCTACGGTGACCTCTACACCGAACCGATCAACGATCAGATCCGGTCGCTGCGCGCTGCGGCTGACGCCTGCCCGGACCTGGATCTCGGGCGGGTCGGGATCCGTGGGTGGTCGTTCGGTGGATCGCTGGCCCTGGCCGCTGTGCTTCGCCGTCCGGACGTTTTCCATGTCGGCGTGGCCGGGGCCGCGGTCACCGACCAGCGGCTCTACTTTGCCGAGTCCCGGGAGCGCTACCTGGGCGACCCGGCCGAGCATCCGGAACACTACGACGCGGGCGACCTGGCCGCCGAGGCGGCGCGGCTGACCCGGCCGCTGCTGCTGATGCACGGCCTGGCCGACACCAACGTCCTGCCCGAGCACACGACACGCATGGTCGCGGCCCTGAGGGTGGCGGGCCGCGAGCATGAGGTGCTCTATCTGCCCGGCGTCGGTCACTCCGCGATCGGCTCCCCGGCCACCGAACAGATCCTCTCGGCGCAGCTGGCCTTCCTCCGCAGACACCTGCAGTAGGTTGCGGGAGCCGTTCGTGCTCAGCGAGCGGGCCGATTCGGCGCTTTCCGACCGGGCGGCGGGCGGTCGGCCAGGTCGGCCAGGTCGGCCCGGTCGGCCCGGTCGGCCCGGTCGGCGAGGTCGGCGAGGACGAGGTCGCGTCGAAACGGGGGCCGTGCTCCAGGGAAAGCAGGCAGGCTGCCTATGGCTGTTCGGTGCGCACGTGGACGGTCTCGCCGTGGCGGCGGAGGTCGTCGGTGACCTGGCCCTCGGTCATCGCGACGAGGTGGTCGTCGATCGTGGCGTGCTGTTCGAGTTCGGTGTAGGTCTCGTGGACCTCGCGGTCGATCCGGTCGCGGTCGACGCCGGGGAAACGCTGGGTGAGGCTGTCGGTGAGGTGGTCCAGGGCAAGGTCTGGGTTATCGACGCTCATAACCGGGAGGTTCCCGGGGGCGCCGCGTGGTACACATCGGGCCATGACGCGTGTTTTCGCCGCCGGTGAGGTGGCCTGGCAGCGCCGGCTGGGGACGCTCCGGCAGGTCGTCCGGCAGGAGTTGGTGGCCCGTCAGCTGGGCGGGCACGTCGGGCCGGCGCCGCAGCGGATTCTCGACGCCGGGTGCGGGCAGGGCACGCAGGCGCTGCGCCTGGCGGCGGCCGGGCACGACGTCACCGCGGTCGATTCGTCGCCGTCCCTCCTGAAAGAGCTGCGCGATCAGTCGGGGTCGCAAAACGTCTGTGTAGTAGAGGCGGACATCCTGGACATGCCGGTCGAGGGCGTGTTCGACGTGGTGCTCTGCCACGGCGTACTGATGTATTTCGCCGACCCGGCGCCGGTCCTCGATGCCCTCGCCGCGCGGGTTGCTCCCGGCGGGATCCTGTCGCTGCTGGTGCGGAACGCCGACGGCCTGGCGTTGCGGCCCGGCCTGCGCGGGGAGTGGGCGGCCGCCCGGGAGGCGTTGTCGGGAACCGCCTACCGCAACCAGTTGGGCCTCGACACCCGGGCCGACCGGCGGGCCGACCTGACCGCGTCGCTGGGTGGGCGCGGGCTGGGCGTCTTCGACTGGTACGGCGTCCGCGTCTTCACCGACACGGCGGCCGACGACGCCCCGCTTCCGCCCGGGGAGGAGCTGACGGTTCTGCTGGAGGCGGAGGCCGAGGCCGCGCACACCGACCCGTACCGTTCGGTCGCCGCGCTGACCCACCTCCTGGCGCGCCGGCCGCCGGAGCCGGAATGCCCTTGACCGCCGGGCCGGACCGGGCGGCGTTCCGGTGGGAACGAGCATGCCGCCACGCCGAGCATCGGCCGGGTCTGGAAGCCTGCCGTCACCGACAATATGTAGGTGAATGGACCGCGGACCCCGGGTATAGGACCCGGCGTGAGAGACGACCAGACGATCGAGGTGCGGGTGGCCGTCGCGGCGGTCGGGGCGGTGGCGCTGCTCGTGCCGGCCGCGCTCATCGGGGTGCTGATCGTCGGGGACGTCGGGTGGCTTCACCGTATTGATCTTCGCGTGACCGGCGCCGGGCACGGGTGGGCGGCCGGGCATCCGGGGTGGGTGCGGTTCATGGAGATCTGGTGCCTGGTCTTCGACCCCAACTCGTGGCGGGTCGCGGCGCTGGGGCTCGTGATCTGGCTGGCCCGGCGTCGCGCGTGGGCGCTCGCCGTGTGGGTCGCGGCCACGATGACGGCCGGCGGGGTGCTCGGTGCGGTGCTCAAGTTGCTGGTCGGGCGGCACCGGCCCGATCTGCTCGACCCGGTGGCGCGGGCGTCCGGCTATTCGTTCCCGTCCGGGCACGCGCTCAACAACGCCCTCGCGGCGAGCGTGTTCCTGCTCGTCCTGCTGCCGGTCTTCGCCCGGCGGCGAGCATTTCTCTGGGCCGGTGCGATCGTCATCCCGCTGATCACAGGTCTGAGCCGGATCGGTCTCGGCGTTCACTGGACGAGCGATGTCGTGGCGGGCTGGCTGCTGGGCGTCGCCGTGACCGCGGCGACTGCCACCGCGTACCTCTCGTGGCGGAGCCGGCGCCGCCGGCGCAACCCACACCCGGTTTTGGAGGGGTTGGAGCCCGGCGTGGGTGGGTAGTGGCACCGCCATGTTCGCGGCCTACGCACTTCAGACACTCAAGCGCATCATTGTTCCGCTCGCGGTCCTGCTCCTGGCGATGATCGGTCTCGGACTTCTGATCACGAAAGTGCTGGAGCACGACTGGCCGTTCACGGTCGAGGACGGGATCAACCGGGGCTTCGCGGCGCACCGCACCGACCCGGCCAACGTGATCACGCTGATCGGCAGCTTCGTCGGCAGCACCCCGTGCATCATCGCGGTCACCGCGATCGTCGCATTCATCCTGCTCAAGACCCTGCACAGCTGGCGCGAGCCGCTGTTCCTGTGCGCCGCGGTCAGCGCCCAGGCGCTCGTCTTCCTGTTCACCACGCTCGCCATCGACCGCCAGCGCCCGGCCGTCCACCACCTCGACAACTCTCCGCCAACGTCGAGCTTCCCGTCCGGGCACACGTCGGCCGCGACCGCGCTCTACTGTGGTCTCGCGCTGGTGCTGGCCATGCAGGTCCGCCGCACCTGGGCGAAGGTCCTGTGCTGGCTGCTGGTCGTGTTCCCGCTCTATGTGGCGGTCTCCCGGCTCTACCGCGGCATGCACCACCCGAGCGACGTCACGGCGTCGTTCGTCAACGCGGCGGTCTGCATCACGATCATGGCTTTCGCCATTCTCAATCCGCACGTCGCCTGGAGGCGATCCTCGATCGCGGCCAAATCCTAGGACTTGGCGAGCTCTTCGAGCGTCGCTCGCGCTCCGCTCTCGTGCAGGGAGGTCAAAACCTTCCGGTACGCGGCGACGAAGCGCTCGCTGTCGACCAGGTCGCCGAAGACGTCCCGGTTCTCGATGAAGGCCAGCGGTTCCGACCGTTGCCGCCGCGCGATCGGGACCAGGGTGTCCTTCAACTGGTCGACCACGTCGATCGGCTCGCCCTGCTCGTCGACGCCCTCGGCGTACCGGGCCCACGACGCCACCACCGCGGTGGCCCGGAGGATCTCGCCGCCGGTGTCGAGGTTGTGGCGGATCACCGGGAGCAGCCACTTGGGGATGCGGTCGGAACTCTCGGCGCACAGCCGGGCGACCGTGTCGCGCACCTGGGCGTTGGAGAACCGCTCGATCAGTTGCAGCTGGTATTCGGCCAGGTCGACGCCGGGCACCTCCTCCAGCGTGGGGGTCGCCTCCCGCCGCATGTAGGTCAGCAGGAAGTCGGCGAACAGCGGATCCTGCGCGACGTCGTGCACCAGCCGGTAGCCGGCCAGCCAGCCGAAATAGCAGAGCCCCTGGTGGGAGGCGTTGAGCAGGCGCAGCTTCATCAGCTCGTACGGCTCGACGTCGGGCACCACCTGCACCCCGGCGTCCTCGTACGGCGGGCGGCCCAGCCCGAAGCTGTCCTCCAGCGCCCACTGGGTGAAGGGTTCGCAGACGACCGGCCAACCGTCGTCGATCCCGTAGGTCTCCCGGACCGCGGCGCGGTCGTCGTCGGTCGTCACCGGGGTGATCCGGTCGACCATGCTGTTGGGGAACCGCACCTCCTCGGCCATCCAGGTCGCCAGCCTCGGGTCACGCAGCCGGGCGAACGCCACGAAACTGCGCCGGGCCGCGTCCCCGTTGCCCTGAATGTTGTCGCAGCTCATGATCGTGAACGGCGGTACGCCGCGCTCCCGCCGCCTTTGCAGGGCCGCCGTGATCAGCCCGAACGTGGTCCGCGGCTGGTTTCCCGGCCGCAGGTCGTGCTGGACGTCGGGGTTCTCGGCCATGAACTCGCCGGTGACCGCGTTGAAGTTGTACCCGCCCTCGGTCACGGTCAGCGAGACGATCTTCGTGTCGGGCGAGGCCATCTTCTCGATGACGGCGCCGGGGTCGTCCGGCGCGTACAGGTATTCCTTGATCGACCCGATCACCCGGGCGTCGAGCGTGCCGTCGGGCGCCTTGACGATGAGCGTGTAGAGCCCGTCCTGCGCGGTCAGCACGTCGCGCATCCGCTGGTCGGCCGGCATCACGCCGACCCCGCAGATCGCCCAGTCGAGGGCCTTGCCGTCGTTCATCAGCCGGTCGAGATACATCGCCTGGTGGGCCCGGTGGAACCCACCCACCCCGAAGTGCACGATGCCGGTGCGCAAGGTGCCCCGGTCATAGGCGGGCGTGGCCGGCCCGGCGGGCAGTGACGACAGGTTCTCGGCGTTGAGCGGCAGCATGGCGAAGTCCTCCCTGCGGCGGATCGGGGATCATCCTCAGCATCGCACCGAACCCGCGGGGCCACCGGTGCCCGACTCTCACAAACTTTTTACCGCCTCCGTCACCGCGGCGGGGAAGTCAGGGCCGGCACCGCGGCGGGGAGGTCAGGGCCGGTCCGCGTGGCCGGCGACGGCTACCGGCAGGCGGCTGACGATGGCCCGGGCCCGGTTGTCGATCAGGCGCGACACCAGCTGCTGGGCGTAACCGAAGGTCAGGGCGTACGCCAGGATCTGCCGCTGGGAGTCGAGCGCCGAGAAGCCCGGCACGAAGTCGCCGCCCAGCAGGAGCAGGCCGGTCACCGCGGTGAACGCCCCCAGCGGGAGCTTGAACACCGCGAGCGCCACCGGGATGTCGTACGGCGTCGGGATGCCGTGCAGGCCCCGGATCGCGAACGCCGCCGCGGCCGCGCTGCCGAGCAGGCCCAGGCCGACCACGATCAGGATGTCCTCGGCGGTCGGCAGTGTGTGGTCGCCGTGCGGGCAGGCCATGGTCAGCCCGCCGCCGGGGGCGAAGCACAGCGGCATCGACTCCGGGTGGGTGGTCACCAGGGCGACCATGACGCCGACCATGACGATCAGCAGGCCGGTGCACTTCACGACCAGGTTGCGGAACGTGCGCACGCGGGCGAAGATCTGGTCCTCGGCCGTGAAGCCCGCCCGCATCGCCTGCTGGAAGTGGGTCCGGCAGAAGAGGTCGTCCTCCGTCAACTTGCGGATGTCGTGCAGGCGCGGGTCGTCCGCGTCCAGGACGGCCCGGGCGCGCGCCATCACCGACGGGAGCAGCACCCGGATCTGCTCCTCGGTCATCAGGTCGACGAGGAACACCTCGGCGGCGTGGACGTTCTCGAACGCCGTGGTCACCGACAGCCCGCGCCAGTGGTCGAGCAGTGGGCGCCCGCGCCGGTTCTGCTTCCGTACCGCCGCGTCGGCGCGGTCCAGGAACGCGTCGACCGCCGCGGCCGACGGTCCCGGATCGGCTCCGGCGCACGCGATGTCCTTGAGCCGGCGGAGGGTTTCGACGCGTACGGCCAGGTCCTGCGCCCACTGCTCGTTGAGGAGGTCCGTCATGTCCCGCTCTGACGGACACAACGGACGGACGAGCTCGGGACGGCGTACACGAGAAAGCGCCCACCGGAACGGCGAGGCCGTGCCCCCGGCCTCGCCGTTCCGTCAGCCGTCAGGCTGCGATTGTGGCTCGGGCCGGGGTTCCGGCACTGCCGGACAGGTGCCGCAGGTACGCCGGCAGGGTGAGGAACTCCGGGCAGTTGCGCTCCGTGAGGAGCACCGTCAGGAGGGTGCGGGCCTGGCCGAAGCGCCGCGCCCCGTCCTCGTCGAGGGCGCCGGTCTCGCTCAGGACGTCGACCTCCTCGCGCAGCATGCGGCTGACCAGGGCGGCGTTGACCGGGACGCCGTAGTCGGTCGGGGTGCCGGTCGCGATCCACTGCCAGAGTTGGGCGCGGCAGATTTCCGCGGTGGCCGCGTCTTCCATCAGGCCGTTGAGTGCGACGGCGCCGCGGCCGCCCAGCCAGGCCGCGATGTAACGGAGCGCGACACTGGCGTTGGTGCGGAGAGCGACCTCGCTGACCTGGACGCCGGTCGTTTTCACGTCCAGTAGTTCGGAGGCGGTGACGTGGACCTCGTCGCGGCGGCGGACGATCTGGTGGGGTTCGGTGCCGAGCCACTGGTCGAAGACCTCGCGGCAGGTTTCGACCAGGCCAGGGTGGGCGACCCAGGAGCCGTCGAAGCCGTCGCCGACCTCGCGGCGTTTGTCCTGGCGGACCTGGTTGAGCGCCCGTTTGGCGGCCACCGGTTCCCGGGAGGGCACCACCGCGGCCATTCCGCCGATCGCGTGGGCGCCGCGGCGGTGGCAGGTCTTGACCAGCAGTTCGGTGTACGCCCGCATGAACGGCGCGGTCATCGTGATCTGGGAGCGTTCGGGGAGCACGACGTCCGGACGGTTCTTGATCATGCTGAAGAGGTAGTCCCAGCGGCCCGCGTTCAGGCCGGCCGAGTGTTCGCGCAGCTCGTACAGGATCTCGTCCATCTCGAACGCCGCCGGGATCGTCTCGATGAGGACGGTCGCGCGGATCGTGCCGCGGGGGATGCCGAGGTGCTCCTGGGCGAAGACGAACACGTCGTTCCAGAGGCGGGCCTCCAGGTGGGATTCGAGCTTGGGCAGGTAGAAGTAGGGGCCGCTGCCCCGGTCGAGCTGCCGCTGGGCGCAGTGGAAGAAGTAGAGCCCGAAGTCGAACAGGGACGCCGAGATCGCGCGGCCGCCGATGCGCAGGTGGGCCTCGGGGAGGTGCCAGCCGCGGGGACGGACCATGATTGTCGGGAGTTCGGCGCCGATGACGTAGCGCTTGCCGTCGGGCGCGGTGTAGTCCAGAACCCCGTCGAGTGCCTGCCGGAGCCAGAGCTGACCCTCGACCACGTTCTGCCACGTGGGGGAGAGGGCGTCCTCGAAGTCGGCCATCCAGACCTTCGCGCCCGAGTTGAGGGCGTTTATCGTCATCTTGCGTTCGGGTGGGCCGGTGATCTCGACCCGGCGGTCGATCAGGCCGGGCGCGGGCGGGGCCACGCGCCAGCTCTCGTCGCCGCGAACATCCGCCGTCGATGGCAAAAAGTCGAGATCGTCGGTTCGGGCCACCTGCCGCCGCCGGCGCCGCTCCAGCAACTGCACCCGGCGGGCGCCGAACTCACGGTCCAGCGCGACGATGAACTCGATGGCGCCCGGGCTCAGAATCTCCGGATATTCCAGGCCGACAATGGTCACTGTCTCAGTCATCAGAACTGCTCCGATTCCGTGCTGCCGGTCAGGGCGGTCGTCGAACTGTCGGGGTTGAGCGCCGTGGAGACCGCGTCGAAATACCCGGTGCCCACCTCGGCCTGGTGCTTGGTCGCCGTGTAACCGTCGGCCTCGGCCGCGAACTCGGCCTCCTGCAACTTCACGTACGCCGTCATGCCGCTCTCGGCATAGCCCCGCGCCAGCTCGAACATCGAATGGTTGAGCGCGTGGAAACCGGCCAGCGTGACGAACTGGAACTTGTATCCCATCGCCCCGAGCTCCTTCTGGAACCGGGCGATGTCGGCGTCGTCGAGATTGCGCTTCCAGTTGAACGACGGCGAACAGTTGTAGGCGAGCATCTTGCCCGGGTGCTCCCGGTGCACGGCCTCGGCGAACTCTTTCGCGAAGTCAAGATCCGGCTTTCCGGTCTCGACCCACAGAAGGTCGGCGTAATCGGCGTACGCGATGCCGCGCGCGATCGCCGCGGCCGGCCCCGACCGCACCCGGAAAAAGCCCTCGCTGGTCCGTTCTCCGGTCAGGAACGGGCGGTCCCGCTCATCGACGTCGGTCGTCAGCAGATCGGCGGCCAGCGAATCGGTGCGGGCGATGATGATGCTGGGCACGCCGGCGACGTCCGCCGCGAGGCGGGCGGCGTTGAGCGTACGGATGTGCTGACCCGTCGGGATCAGAACCTTGCCGCCCAGGTGGCCGCACTTCTTCTCGGACGCCAGCTGATCCTCCCAGTGCACGCCCGCCGCGCCGGCCGCGATCATGGCCTTCATCAGCTCGAACGCGTTGAGCGGCCCGCCGAAACCGGCCTCCGCGTCGGCGACGACCGGGGCCAGCCAGTCGCGCTCGCTGCGGCCCGCCGCGGTGTCGATCTGGTCGGCCCGAAGCAGCGCGTTGTTGATGCGCCGGACCACCGACGGCACCGAGTTCGCCGGGTAGAGCGACTGGTCGGGATAGGTGTGCCCGGACAGGTTGGCGTCCGCCGCGACCTGCCAGCCGGACAGGTAGATCGCCTTGAGCCCGGCCCGCACCTGCTGCACGGCCTGGCCGCCGGTGAGCGCACCGAGCGCGTTGACGTAGTCCTCGTTCTGCAGCATCTCCCACAGTCGCTGGGCGCCTCGTTCGGCCAGGGTGTGCCGCTCCTGGACGGTGCCGCGCAGCCGGATCACGTCGTGCGCGCTGTAGCTGCGCTTGACACCCAGCCACCGCGGATCGCCGGCCCACGTCCGAGTGAGGTCCGCTGCGGTACCGCCCCTGACTTCGGTCAGCTGATCGCTCATGGTTCCTTCCCTTCGTGTTCGCTTGAGTTTTCACACTGGCTGGTGTCATCCGGGTGTCAGAAGCCATTTGTGAGCAGAAATTCGTCATTTTTTCCGCTAGGGTGAAACCCGTGACCGCTTCGCAAAGTGTCGACCTCGTGACCCTCGGCCAGCGCCTCCGCCATCTCCGGCGGACCAAGGGCATGACGCTCGAGCAGCTCAGCGCCGCGGTCGGCCGGGCGCCGTCCCAGCTCTCGGTGATCGAGAACGGCAAGCGCGAGCCCAAGCTGTCGGTCCTCCAGGCGCTGGCGTCCGCGCTCGGCGTCCAGGTCGCCGACCTGCTGCGGCCCGAGGCGCCTTCGCGCCGGGCCGGGCTCGAGATCGAACTCGCGCATCTGCAGAAGGCGCCGGCTTATCAGGGGCTGGGCCTTCCTTCCGTACGCGCGGGCCGGCGCCTGCCCGCCGACGCGCTCGAGGCCCTGATCGGCCTGCATCGCGAGCTCGGACGGGTCCTGACCGAGCAGAGTGCGACACCCGAGGTGGCGCGCCGGGCGAACGCCCAGTTACGCGTCAACATGCGCGAACGCGACAACTACTTCGCCGAGATCGAGCAGGCGGCGGCGAAGGTGCTCCGCTCCGTGCGCCACGCCACCGGTCCGCTGTCCCAGCGCGGCATCCTCGACATCGCGGCCCAGCTCGGGTTCACCCTCCACTACGTGAGCGACCTGCCCGGCTCGACCCGCTCGGTGACCGACCTGCGCAACCGCCGCATCTACCTTCCCCAGGTGGCGAGCAACAAGGGCCACGACCCGCGCGCGGTGGTGCTGCAGACCCTGGGCCACTTCGTGCTCGGCCACGCCGACCCGTCGGACTACGGCGACTTCCTGCGCCAGCGCGTCGAGGCCAACTATTTCGCGGCGGCCCTGCTGATGCCGGAGACGTTCGCGGTCGAGTTCCTGCGCGAGGCCAAGGCCGACCGGGCCCTGGCCATCGACGACTTCCGCGACGCGTTCGGCGTGTCCTACGAGACGGCCGCCCACCGGTTCACCAACCTGGCGACCCACCACTTCGGCATCCCGGTCCACTTCACCCGGGTCCACGAGAGCGGCATCGTCTACAAGGCGTACGAGAACGACGGCGTCCTGTTCCCGGCCGACGTCACCGGCGCGATCGAGGGCCAGCCGGTGTGCCGCAAGTGGGCGTCCCGAGAGATCTTCCAGGCCGAAGACCGCTACTCGTCGTTCTACCAGTTCACCGACACCTCGGCCGGCACCTACTGGTGCACGGTCCACATCGAGTCGACCCGCTCGGGCGAGTTCTCGGTGACCGTCGGCACCCCGTTCGAGCACGCCCGCTGGTTCCGCGGCGGCGACACCACCCGGCGCACCGTGTCCCGCTGCCCCGACCCGACGTGCTGCCGGCGCCCGCCGGCCGACCTGGTCTCCCGCTGGTCGGGCAGCGCCTGGCCGTCGGCCCGCGTCCACTCGCACCTGCTGGCCGCCCTCCCGCCGGGCACCTTCCCGGGCGTCGACGCCCAGGACGTCTACGAGTTCCTCGACCGCCGCGCCTGACCCGGGCCGCTTCCCGCGCTCATCAGACCGCTGCTGGCGCTGGAGGTGTTCACGCCCGGCGTTCTTCGCCAAGTTCCGCTACTTCACCGTTTCCGGCGAGCTGATCGACGGCACCCCGGTGAAATAGTCGCGGAGCATCGCGATCTGGCCGTCGCGCAGGCGGAAGACCTGCAGGAGAGAAATCGTCGTCCGCCGCCCGCCGGGCTCATCGAAAGCGACGTCGATCTCGGCCATGAAGACGTCGGGATCGGTGGTGTCGTGCAGGACGTAGGCGGACCGTTCCAGGTTCATCGCGCCCGGGTAGGCCGGCTGCCGGTGATATTCACCGGTTCCGGTGCGGATCGCGTCGCGGCCGACCAGGTGCCGGAGCGGATGGTCGTCGGGGACCAGCGGCGAATCGTAGACGCCGTCCTCGGTGAACAGCGCGGCGATCGCCTCCGGGTTCCGGGTGATCGCGCCGGCGTGCATGTACCGCTCGAAGATTTCCTTGTGCGTCAGGCCCACTCTCCACCCTAGCCCGCCGCGGCCTATCGTGGCTGGATGCTGGAGCCCAGTGAGCTGGACCTCGAGGAGATCGCCGAGGCGCTCGGCGATCAGACCGACTATGAGCACCTGTGGCTCATCGACCCGGCGACCGGGAAGCTCGAGTTCTGGACGTCCGATCTGGGAATCGACGGGCAGAACCCGGTCGAGGTCGACGAGCTAGTGGAAGAGCGCGGGCTCATCGTCATCGATCCGCTGCCGTCAAGGGTGTGGTATCGGGACATGGCCGACTTCGCCGAGGGCATCAGTGACGAGGCGGCCGGGCGGCGGCTGGCCCGGGCGCTCCAGGGCAAAGGCGCCTTCCGCCGGTTCAAGGACGAGCTGCACCAGGAATACCCCGAGCTGGTCCCGGTGTGGAACTCGTTCCGGGACGCCCGGGCCAAGCGCCGCGCGGTCGAGTGGCTTGCCGAGCGCTCGATAGTCGCCGAGGGCGCGGCGCAGGATTACCGCGACGTCGAGCTTCCCTGATCCGGGCTCACCAGCGGCGGCGCAGCCAGCTCAGGGAGGCGGTTCCGAGCCTGGTCATCATGGCGATCAGGCGGGGACCGGTGGCCGGGCCGGCGTTCGTGGCCACGCGGAAGAGGAAGCCCGCGTGCACGGCCAGAAAGACGTCGACCGACCGGGGATCCAGGTCGCGGGTCAAGGGGTGACGGTCGGCCAGGGTCTGGGGGTCGATGCCGCTGAGGGAGGCGCTCGACATCAGCGTCAGCGCGTCGCAGAAGGGTGCGCCGATCCAGGCGTGCGGCCAGTCGACGGCGACGACGCGGTCGGGGGTCAACAGGAGGTTGAACGGGTACAGGTCGCCGTGCAGCAAGGTGTCGCCGGCCAGGACCGTCGTGGCCTGCTCTTCGAGGACCAGCAAGCGGTCGAGCTGGGCCTGGTCTTCGAGCGCCGGCAGTCCGTCCAGGCCGGCGGCCGGCGAGACGCGGTCTCAGAGGACAGCGGAACGATCCCGGCCGGCGGCTTCGTCCGGCTCGGGCCGGCCGTCCGGCTCAGGCCGGCCGCTCAGCTCGCGCCAGCCGCTCAGCTCGCGCCAGCCGCTCAGCTCGGGTCGGCCGCTCAGCTCGGGTCGGCCGCTCAGCTCGGGCCGGGCGCTCAGCTCGCGCCAGCCGCCCAGGCGGGGCCGGGCCAGGATCTCGGCGGGGACCGGCGACGGGGTCAGTGCTTCGGTCAGCGTGGTCAGCGATGAGAGGACCCGCTCCAGCTCGGGACGCCGCCACGGCTGAGCAGGCAGGTGGCCCGCGACCTCTTCGAACACCAGCGCCACCCACGTGCCGTCGTCGTGGACGTGCAACAGGCGCGGGACCAGCCCGGTCGGGGTGAGTACCTCGGCCACCCGCGCCTCCCGACGGTGGAAGGCGGCGACCCCCGACGAGGCGGCCTTGACGAACGCGCGGCGACCGTCGGCCAGCCGGACCCGGGCGGCCAGGCCGTCGGAGAAGCCGCCGGGCTGGCTGTCGGCCGAGACGATCCCGCTGCCCAGGGCCCGGCCGAGCGCGGCGGCGACCGACGCGGGCAGGCCGGACCAGGCGATGCGGTGGCTGCCCGTCATCTCTTCATACATTCTCTACAGCATGGGGTTTGTCAGCCGGGTGGCTACGCGCGGGGACCTGCCGGCACTGCGGCCGGTCATCGAGGCGGCGATCGGGGAGCTGCAGAAGGATTTTCTGGACGCGGCGCAGATCGAATCGAGCCGGGCGATCATGGGGCTGGACACGCAGCTGATCGACGACGGGACCTATTTCGTCGTCGAGGAAACCGGGCGGATCGCCGGGTGCGGCGGATGGAGCCGGCGGGCCACGCTCTACGGCGGCGACCATTCGGCGGGACGGGACGCGGCGCTTCTCGACCCGGAGGTGGAACCGGCCAAGGTGCGGGCGATGTATACGCATCCGGACTTCGCGCGGCGCGGAGTCGGGCGGCTCATTCTGACCCTTTGCGAGGACGCGGCGCGAGAACAGGGCTTCCGGACGCTCGACCTGATGGGAACCATGGCCGGCCGGCCGCTCTATGAATCGGCCGGGTTTCGCGTCATCGAGGAACTCAGCGACGCGACCGGCGGCACGCCGGTGCCGCTCGTGCGAATGCGGAAAGAGATCGGGCCCGGGTAATCTGCGGACGTGCACCGGAGTCGCGTTTCCGTCGTCCTCATCGATGTCCCGCGGGCCGAGGCGCCGGCGGCCGCCGCGTTCTGGTCGGCGGCGCTCGGCGTTCCGGCGCGTCCGGTGCCCAGCGAGGAACAATTCACGTCGCTGCCCGGGGCATTGCCGGGGCTCGATCTGGCGGTCCAGGCCGTCGACGATTCGGCGCGCTATCACATCGACATCGAGACCGACGACCTCGATGCCGAAACCGCACGGCTGATCGGACTCGGTGCGGCCGAAATCGACCGTTGGCTCGACTGCCGCATTCTCCGGGCGCCCGGCGGCCATCTGCTCTGCGTGATCCCGCAGCACAGCGATCCCGCGCTCTTCGACCGCGAGGCTCGCGCCTTCGGCTCTTGACCTCAACCGCGATTCAGCTTTTAGGGTCGGCTCATGACACCACGGACAGTTCTGGTCACCGGTGCGACGGGCCGGGTGGGTGGCCAGGTCGCTGCGCAGCTTGCGCTGCTTCCGGGCGTACGCGTGAAAGCCGTGACCAGGCACCCGGCCGTCACCGTTCCGGGGGCCGAAATGGTCGCCGGAGATCTCACCGATCCGGCGTCGCTGGATCTGACCGGCGTGGACGCCGTTTTCCTGGTCTTTCCGTCGGTCGAGGCCGATTCCGCCGCGCGTGACCTGATCGCGGCACTGGCCCCGCGCCCGATCGTGTATTTGTCGGCCCACGGCGCGGCCCCGCGCGACAATCCGGACGGCACCATCATGGGTTCGCACGGCTATCTCGAAAACCTGATCGCGGCGGCCGGCCCCTACACCTTTCTGCGCTCGAGCGGCTTCGCGGCAAACACGCTGGCGTGGGCCTCCCAGTTGCGGCATTCGGACACGCTGCGCTGGATTTTCCCGTCCGCCCGCCGGTCGCTGATTCACGAGGCCGACCTGGCGGCGGTGGCCGTGCGCGCGCTGACCTCCGACGACCATCGGGGGCAGGCCTATCACCTGACCGGCCCGGCGCAGCTGACACAGGCCGCGCAATTGGCCGTGCTCGGGTCGGTTCTGGGCCGCTCGCTGCGTTTCGAGGAGGTCCCGCCCGCCGAGGCCAGGTCGCTCTTTCCGGCTTCGCTGGCCGAATCGATCGTCGCCGGCCAATCCCATTTCGTCGACCATCCCGAACCCTTCACCGACGAGGTCGCCCGGCTGACCGGGCGTCCGGCTCTCCCGTACGAGTCGTGGGCCCGTGACCACGCCGCAGAATTCCGGCGAATGCCGTCGCCCTAGTCCGTTGCCGCCGGTCGCCGATTGACTCCGGCCCCGCCTGATGACCCTGTGCCCGACCGATGGTTTCGCTCCCGCGCCGTGTTCCGATTCGAGCCCGAGACCCACGAGGAGCGCCTGACCCTCCGGCACGCATCGACCTTGCCTCGGCGACCAAGCCGGCCCGTTCCGAAGCGCCCTCCCGGCCGCGGCGCCGAGGTGTCTCGCTGATGCGCGAGAGCTCTTTGCTTCCTCGACCCGGGCGCCGATCGGCGGAGGAGCCGAGCCGTCGGCCGCGGCCTGTTTATTCAACGAGCGTCGCAGCCGACCGCGGGTGGCGGTCCCCTCGAGATTTCCCGGACCAGCGCTGGTGGCGCCGATTTGGCCACCTGGCCGTTGGGACTGTTGACCGGGGTCTCGTGGTGATTTCGCATGGACACAGGGTTTCAGGGCGCTCGGATCCCAGCCGGCAAATTTTCGGCGCCTGTGGATAGCCGGTCGACTGTGGATGACGGGCGGAAGTTGTCGGAGTCGGGTGGTTGGATCGGCCCACCCACAAGGGGCGGGGTGGGTGCCGGCGCACGGTTGTGCGGCCGTGGTGAGGGCTCGGGCGGGTGGTTGAATCCGGGGCCGCCCGGCGCGGGCGGTGGACTGCTATCGACGGGGACCTCCTGGTGAGTGCTGGGTTTGTGGATCGGGCCGGGCGAAGTGTCGCGCTGGCCGAAGTGGACGACGAGAACTGGCGGGCTGTCGCGGACGTGGCGCCGCGGGACGAGCAGCGGCGGTTTGTGGCGGCGCTCGGGGCGCGTTATCTGCTGCTGTCCTCGCGGGAGGATCTCTGGCATTCGCTGGCGATCATGGCGGGCGAGAGCGTCGTCGGGCACGTCATGTGGGCTCGGGATGACGATGCCTACTGGGTTGGGGGGCATGATCGTGGATGCGGCCGAGCAGGGGAACGGGATCGGGTGGGCCGCTGTGGAGGCACTGGTCGAGCGGCTTGCGGGGCGGCCGGGAGCTCGGGAGATCCGGCTCTCCTGCCACCCGGCGAACGCGCGGGCCGAGCGGCTCTACCGGGCGCTGGGGTTCGAGCCGACCGGTGAATTCGAGGACGACGAGATGGTGATGGCTCGGAAGCTCTGAAACGGCTACCCAACGGGGTCGGCCGCGAGGAGGGATTCGGCCTGGGATTCGAGGCCGGGGGCGCCGATGGCGCTGCTCCAGCGAGCGATCTCGGCGGCCAGGCGGCGGGCGCCGGGTTCGTCGTTGGTTTCCAGGGACAGTACGGCCAGGAGGAGTTGCTGGGAGAGAGTGCCGGCTACCAGGCCCGCGCGAGCACCGAGGAAGGTGGCGCGCTCCCAGCGTGCCCGGGCGGTGGCCAGATCGCCTCGGTCGCGGTCGTGCGCGCCGAGGTGGCGAAGGGCCTCGCGAGCGAGCAGGTCATCCCGCGTCGCACGGCCCTCGTGAGCCGGCAGGTCATCCCGCGTCGCACGGCCCTCGCGAGCCGGCAGGTCGTCGCCCTTCGCGCAGTCCGCGCGGACGGCACGGGCCTGGCCGGTCTCGCGCGCCTCGGGGATCGGACGGGCGTCGCCGGCTTCCAGGGCTGCGGCGTAATGGAATGGAGCAGCCTCGGGGTCGGCGAAGAGGTTGTCGAGGATCAGGCCGAGGTACATGCGGGCCCAGCCGTGCCGGAGCCGGTCGGGAGCGCGGTCGGCCAGCGAACCGGCCTGGTCGCGCAGGTGCTCGAGGGCGGCGGGATCTTTGCCGGCCGGGCCGAATTCGGCGGTGCCGGAGGCGTGGAGTTGGGCCCGGTAGTCGTGGCGTAGGTGCAGAAAGTCCAGGTCCCAGGACGGGGCGCACAGCCGGTCGGCGGTGGTCAGGCGGGCGGCGGCCAGGGCGGTTTCGGCGAACCAGTCGCTGTCCAGCGCGACCTCGGCGGCGGCCAGGGCTATGCGGGCCCGGTCATCGGTGGCTGCGCCCCGGGCGGCATCACGGGCCGCGTCGGAAGCCGCGCTGACGGCGGCGCCGGGAGCCGGGCCGGCGGCGGCGTCGGGAGCCAGGCTGACGGTCGCATCAAGGGCCACGTTGGAAGCCGGGCTGACGATGGCGTCGAGGTCCACGTTGGAAGCCGGGCCGGCGGCGGCGTCGAGGGCCGCGTCGGAGCTGGCGTCAGAGGGGGCGTCGAGGGCGAGGTCAGACGCCGCGCCGGTGACGGTGCCGAAGGCCGCGTCGAGCAGGGACAGCGCGCGGGGCCAGCGGGAGGCGCGGGACAGTTCGCGGGCGGCAACGAGAGTCTCGTCGAGGTAGGTCATGGCCGAGACGATAGTTATCCGAAAAACTATCCGTAAGGAAACTACCTGGGGGCGACCATGCGGGACGCGGCGGACGAGCATGTGGCGGAGTGGGCGGGGGAGCTGGACTGGCTCGACCCGGTTCAGGAGGCGATCGTGGTGCGGTTGATGATCCTCAGCCGGCATCTCGGGCAGGCCCGGCGCGCGGCGGCCACGGCCGGGGATCTGGAGCGGTGGCGGTTCAAGGTGCTGCTCGGGCTGCGGAAGGGTGGTCCACCCTACGAGGCGAGCCCGTCGGTGCTGGCCGAGCGGCTCGGGCTGACCCGCGGGGCGCTGTCGGCCCGCCTGCGGCCGCTGGAGGAGGACGGCCTGATCGCCCGTACCGGCGAGACCGGTGACCGCCGTCGGGTCCGGGTGCGGCTGACCGGCCTCGGCTACGAGGTTTTCGAGCGTCACTCGGCCGAGGAGAACCGGGGCGAGGCCACGCTGCTCGCGGCACTCACCCCGGCCGAGCGGGAAACCCTCGCCGATCTGCTCCGCAAACTCGTTCTGGCCGCGGACACGCGCTAACCCGTGGCCGGGCAGGCCAGGGCGTCGAAGGCCGCCGCCACCGGAACCTCGGCGAAGGTGTCCAGGGTGCGGATGCGGTCGCCGGCCGGGGTGGACGGGGACAGGCGGTGGAGGCCCGGCCCGAGCATGGCCTCGGCGCTGTCGGCCGGGGCCGGTGGCAGGCCGACCTCCGCGGTTTCGAAGCCGGCCGGGCGGGACGGCGCCGGGCGGCGGGTGACGGTCGTGCCAGGGTCGACAGGAGCACGGTCAGCTGGTCGCGGTCGGTCGGGGACATCGCGCTGTAGGCGGCGAACGCCGGAATGGTGTCGGGACCGGCGTACATCGAGGCCAGGCGGCGGATCTCGGCGAGCGAGGGGAGCGGCGAGGGAGGTAGGCGGAAACCACGTCGAGCGCGGGCAGCATGGAGGCCAGGCTGCCGGGCAGGTCGATGCCGTGGAAGCGGATCCCGCCGTACGCCCGCAGCCACTCGAGAGGCCGGAAACGGGCCCGGCGCATCCGCAGGTAGGCCGGCACGTGGTGTGCGGTTTCGCCACCACGCGGGCGCCGGCGGCGATCCCGGTCAGCGCGTCGAGGTTCACAGCGGGATCCAGTATCGCTGGGTCGGGCCGGAGGATGGTTCGAGGACGCCGCCGCAGCGGAGGATCGTGCGGGCCGAGGCGACGTTGTCGGTGGCGCAGACCACCAGCAGCCGGCGGAGCCCGCGGGTGCGGGCTTCACCCAGCATCTCGGTCAGGGCCCAGGTGGCGAGCCCGCGGCGGCGGGCCGAGGGGCGTACGCCGTAGCCGATCTGGCCGAGCGACTCGTTGAGGGTGTGCCGCAGCGCGATGCCGCCCAGGACCGCGTCGTCCTCGACGATCCACCGGTAGGTGGCGGGGGACAGGCCGGCGGCGGGGTCTTCGGCCCGGGTCAGGCGGCTCACCCAGGCGGCGAAGCCGGCCGCGGTCTCGACGTCGTCGTCGAGGGTCAGGCCGAAGCCGTCCTCGTGGAGGCCCGGCCCCCACTCGTGGTGCGCCTCGAGGAACGCGGTGTGCAAGCGGGCGGTCGGGGCCATCAGCCAGGGCATCCGCGAACCCTACCCGTCATTGCGCGGCCGCGATGACCAGCAATGCCCGGATCTGTTCCTGATAGGCGGATGTCATCGACGTGGCCAGCTGCCGGGCCGGCGGGTAGTCGCCGCCGGTGGACTCCATCCGGGTGGTTTCGACGCTGTTGTGCAGGCCGCCGAGGAGCAGGGCCACGGCCGTACGGTCGAAAACCGCGCCCGAAGCGGCGCGTAAGGAAGCCAGATCGGCCGGTTGCAACGCATGCAGATCGCCGTGCCCGGCATGGGCCCCCGGAGGGGCCGTGAGGGGTTGCTGCCAGCCCAGGAGCCACCGTGAGAGCGTGCCCGAGTCGGCCGCGAAGCGATCCCGCAGCGATGAGGCGATTGTCCGGATCCGAGGATCACTCGACCGTGTCGAGGCCAGCGCCGCGACCTGGGATCCGTCGTGATCCTGGGCCAGCGCCATCTGCGCGAACATGACGTCGGTCGGTCCGAAAGCGGAGGACGGCGGCGAGGTCGCCGGCTGCTCCGGGGAGCAGC
>NZ_JBFBAD010000004.1:0-196043 GCF_040682075.1 Actinoplanes sp. NPDC051411
GCCCGCCCGGCCCAGCTAACCCGGCGGGCCCGCCCGGCCCAGCTAACCCGGCGGGCCCGCCCAGCCCAGCGGACCCGGCGGGCGCGCCCAGCCCAGCGGACCCGGCGGGCGCGCCCGGCCCAGCGGACCCGGCGGGCGCGCCGAGCGTGGCGGCCGGGTCGAGCGCCTCGTGCAGGAGTCGCCGCGCCTCTTCGCCGTCCGGGCGCTCGGCCGGGTCCTTCCTCAGCAGGGCTTCGAGGACCGGGGCGAGGACGCCGGCGTGCTCCGCCGCCGGGACCGGTTCGTCGCCGACCAGGGCGGCGAGCGTGGCCATCGGCGACGACTTCTTGTAGGGCGGGCGGCCTTCGACCGCCGCGTACAGGGTGGCGCCCAGCGACCAGAGGTCGGACTTGGGCCCGAAGGGCTCGTCGCGCACCCGCTCGGGGGCCAGGTAGGACGGTGAGCCGAGGAAGACGCCGGTGGTGGTCATCGCGGAGTCGCCGGCGATCGCGGCCAGCCCGAAGTCGGTCAGCACGGCGTGGCCGTCGTCGGTGATCAGGACGTTGGCCGGTTTGACGTCGCGGTGCAGAATGCCGGCCCGGTGGGCGGCCCCGAGCGCCGCGAGGACCTCGAGGCCGATGTGGGCGGCGCGGCGCGGGGCCATCGGACCCTCGTCGTTGACCACCTTGAGCAACGACCGTGACCGGACCAGCTCCATGATGATCCAGGGGATGCCGTTCGGGCTGATCACGTCGAAGATGCGAACGACGTTGGGGTGGTCGATCCGGGCGATGGCGCGGGCCTCACGGATCGCGCGTTCGCGCAGGTCGCCGAGGTCCGACGAGGACACGCCGTGGGGCGAGATCTCTTTGATCGCGACGGCGCGGTCGAGGAACTCGTCGCGCGCTTCCCAAACGCGCCCCATGCCGCCCTCGCCGAGAAGGTGAATCAATCGGTAACGCTCGGCGAGAATTCCCCGTGGCTGATCGGACACAAAGACACGGTACCTCGGCCGAAAATGGTCGAGAAATGGCGGTCTGTGGTTACTCGGCGGTCACTGAACATTTCGCCGGACAATTACCTGCGCCATTTCGAAATGGTGACTAACGGGAGCGGCGGGGCGTCGAGGTGTGACGGCTGCCGACGGCCGCGCGAGTGGCGTCGAGGGCGGCCAGGGTCTGGGCGTAGGTGCGCTGGGCCACGCCGACGAAGAGGCAGTCGACGACCGTCAGCTGAGCCAGGCGGCTGGCCGTGGCGCCGGAGCGGAAGGTGGTCTCGCGGGCGGCGGTGGTCAGCACGTGTTCGGCCGCGTGGGCGATCGGCGAGCGGGGAAAGTTGGTCAGGGCGACGGTGACCGCGCCGTGGGCACGCGCCTCGGTCAGCGCGTCGATGGTGTCGGTCGTCGTGCCGGTGTGCGAGACGCCGATCGCCACGTCGCCCGGGCGGAGCAGGGCCGCGCTGGTCAGGGCCACGTGGGTGTCGGGCCAGGCGAAGGCGACGCGGCCGATACGGTGGAGTTTCTGCTGGAAGTCGAGGGCCACGAAGGCGCTGGCGCCCACCCCGTAGAGGTCGACCCGCTGGGCCCGGACCAGCGCCTCGACCACCCGTCCGAGGACGACGACGTCGAGCTGGGTGCCGGTCTCCTCGACCGCGCGGGCGTCGGCGAAGACGATTTTCTCGACGACGTGGGCGAGGTCGTCGCCGGGCTGGATGTCGGTGTCGACGACGCGGCCGTTGCGGTCGGCGCCCTGGGCCCGCCCGGCCTCGGCGGCCAGCGCGAGCCGCAGCGGCGGATAGCCGGTGAAGCCGATCGCCTTGCAGAAGCGGATGACCGTCGCCTCGGAGACGCCCGAGGCGGCCGCCAGTTCGGTGACCGTGAGGGTCGCGGTGGCGCTGGCGTCGGCCAGCACCTGCTCGGCCACCTGCCGCATCGACGGCTGCAGGCTCGGCAGCAGCGCGCGAATGTGTACGACCGTCGACTCGGCGGCCGGCGGGGGCTCGGGAACAGCGCTGGAGCGTGCCATGGCAGTCAAACGTAGCCGAGCCGTCAGACCCGGCTGACCCGCCATCCGCTGAGCTGGACCCGGGCGGCGTCGGCCGGGCGCCGATCGTCGAACAGCGTGCCGTGCGGCCCGGTCACCCGGATGCCGTCGACGTAGACGCCACGGCCCTCATAGAGCGCGTCGGTGGTGTAGCGCCAGCGCAGATCGGTGGTGCCGCCGGGCACGACCGCGGTCTCGCGGAGCCAGGTGCGGCCTTCGAAGCCGGCGAACGAGGCGAGGGACTGCCAGGTGGCGCCGCCGTCCGAGGACGCCTCGAGGTAGGCGACATCCGAGGGCTCGGTGTCATACCAGAGATCGAAACAGAGCCGCGCTCCGGCGGCGGGCACGCTCACCGGTACGCCGAGGGTCGCGCTCGTGGCATCGACGGTGCCGGAGAAGTAGTCGGTCGGGCCGGACCTCGGGCGTACGGGAATCGCGAGCGCGAGATCGCGTGCCACCGCTCGCCGAGCGGGGTTGTTGCTGCCCCAGTTGCGGCTCGGGTGCACCCGGTTGGTCAGCAGGATGACGAACGAGTGCGAGAGCGGGTCGATGACGATGTCGGTGCCCGTGTAGCCGGTGTGACCGGCGGTGACCGGGGAGCTGAGCGCGTCCATGTAGAACGGCTGGTTCAGCTCGAAGCCGAGGCCGTGGGAGTCGCCGGGGAAGGCCTGGTTGTAGTCAGTGAACAGCAGGCGCGTGCTGGCCGGCGAGAGGATGCGCGCGTGGCCGTAGGAGCCGCCGTCGAGCAGCGTCTGGGCCAGGATCGCGAGGTCGTGCGCGGTCGAGAAGATGCCGGCGTGGCCGGAGACGCCGCCGACGCAGTACGCGTTCTCGTCGTGCACGGTGCCCCAGACGATCCCCCGGCCGGTCCAGGGCTGGTATTCCTCGGCCGCGATGCGGGGCTGAAGTGCGGCGGGCGGGTTGAACATGGTGTCGCGCAGGCCGAGCGGGCCGGTGACGCGCTGCCGCACGACCTGGTCGAGCGGCTGGCCGGTGACGGTCTCGATGACTTTGCCGAGCGTCATCATGTTCATGTCGCTGTAGAGGTAGACGGTGTCGGGCGCGGCGGCCGGCTTCACGGCGTACACGGCGGCCCAGCGCTCGTCGTTGGTGGCGTAGTCGCACAGGGACGGGCTCGGGTCGGCCGGCAGCCCCGAGGTGTGGGTGAGCAGGTTGCGGATCGTGATGCCGCCCTTGCCGTTGGCGGCGAACTGCGGGATGTACGCCGCGACCGGCGTGTCGAGTCCGAGGCGCCCCCGCTCGATGAGCTGCACGGCGGCGAGCGAGGTGAACAGCTTGGTCATCGAGGCGATGTCGAAGATGGTGTCGCGCCGCATCGGGATCCACTGGTCGGGCGGCAGCTCGGTCGGCTTGTCGTCGGCGTATTTCAGGGCGTAGCCGGTGGTGTCGTGGGCGACGATCACGCCGTTGTGGGCGGCGAGGGCCACCGCGCCGGGATATTCCGGATAGGTCGGCGACGGCTTCGTGTAGAGCGCGATGTCGTCGGCGATCCGGTCGACGTCCGACGGGACGAGGCCGGCCTGGGCCGCGCTGCCGTAGCGGAGCGCCTGCCCGGGCGTGAAATGGATCGCCGTGGCCGACCCGGGCGGGGCGGCCGGAGCCGGCGCGGGGCCCGTCAGGAGAGTCAACGCCGCGGCGGCCGCGGCCAGCGTCTGCATCATCGCTCGCCCCTATAGATCAGATATTTCGCCCGGAGGGCGCGGAAGGCGGCCAGCTCGCCCTGCCAGCCGGCCACGATCTCGTCGGTGCTCCGGCCCGCGTCGACGGCCTCACGCACCATCGACGAGCCGGTCAGATCGTCTATCCAGTTGTCCGGCCGCCATGCGAAATCGCGGGGATAGACCGCCTTCAGGGAGACGATCATGGCGATCGCGGTACGGATCGGGTCGAGGGCGCGGCGGTCGGTCACCATGACCTGCACCCCGCCGACGGTCTGACCGGTGAACTTCGAGAAGGTCGGCGTGAAGTAGTTCTCGCGGAAGACCACGCCGGGCAACCGCTGGGCGGTCAGGGCTTCGGCCCAGAGCCAGTTCCCGTACGGCGCACCGATCATCTCGAACGGCCGCGTGCTGCCTCGCCCCTCGGACGCCTGCGTGCCCTCGAACAGACACGTCCCGGGATAGAGGACCGCGGTGTCGACCGTCGGCATGTTGGGCGACGGCGGCACCCACGGCAGGCCGGTGTCCTCGTAGTACATGTCGCGGGACCAGCCGGCCAGCTCCACCACCGCGAGCGGAACCGGCCGGCCGGCCTCCCCCGGAACCCAGACCGCGTTGAACATCCGAGCCAGCTCCCCGACCGTCATCCCGTGCGACTGGGCAATCGGTTTGCGGCCGACGAAGGTGGAATATTCGGGGTGCAGCACCGGACCGGACGCCGACCGGCCGGAGATCGCGTTCGGCCGGTCGAGCACGACGAACCGCTTGCCGGCCAGCGCGGCGGCGACCATCGAGTCGTAAAGCGTCCAGATGTACGTGTAGAACCGCGCGCCCACGTCCTGGATGTCGAAGAGGATCGTGTCGACGCCCGACGCGGTGAAGACGTCGGCGAGGGCCCGGCCGCTCTTCTGATAGGTGTCGTAGACCGGCAGGCCGGTGCGCGGGTCGTCGTAGAAGCCCTCGGAGCCGCCGGCCTGAGCCGTGCCCCGGAAGCCGTGCTCGGGCCCGAACACCGCGACCAGGTCGACGGACGGGTCGCCGTGCATCACGTCGACCTCGTGTCGCAGGTCGGGCAGGATCCCGGTCGGATTGGTGATCACCCCGGCCCGCTGCCCCCGCAGCATCGCGTAGCGCGAGTCGATCAGCCGCTCGATGCCGGTGCGGACCGGTCGTCCCGGCGAGGAGCCGGGCCGTCCCGGCGAAGGCTCGGGGCTTCCCGGCGAGGGCACGAGCCGGATCGGCGAACCGGGCCCGGCTGCCGCGGCCGCCGCCGGCCCCGCGGCCACGGACGCGCCCGTCCCCAGGGCCAGCGCTCCCACCGCACCGGCGAGTAGCCCACGACGATCGACCGCCATGTCCGCTCCCTCCTCGGCTGCCCGATCCTCATGGCCCGCGATACGACACGCGGCCCGACTCGTTACGGCCCGCGATACGACACACGGCCCGACTCGTTACGGCCCGCGATACGACACACGGCCCGACTCGTTACGGCCCGCGACGCGACACGCGGCCCCGACCCGGCACGGCCCGGGATTCCGCCGCCCGGCGACGATGCACTGGCCCGGCGCAGAGCGGGGCGCGGCTGGGCGCCGGACAGCGCCCACCCGCGGGCCCCCGTTGCTCGCCGGGCGTACGCGAGAAGGCCGATGTAGACGCCTGGCCTGACACTTATTGACCGGCATTTAGATGAGTCCGAAGGTTACCTACCGCACCCGAGAGACGTCAATCACCTTCGATGTGTGGATCTAGGACAGTGGTAGATTCTTGACTCGATCGGAGCCAGGGTGGAAAGTTCCAATCGTGCCGCCTGAGACGAACCGAACCGCCGACACCTCGCCCTGGGTCATCGCCCCGACCGAGGAACGCAACCCCGACACGCTCGACATCGATCTCGTCGGCACGCTCGACATGCTCCGGATGATCAGCGACGAGGACGCCAAGGTGCCGGCCGCCGTGCGCGCGGTCCTCCCCGCCCTGGCCGTGGCGGTCGACCTCGCCACCGACGCGCTCAAGGGCGGCCACCAGGTCCACTACTTCGGCGCCGGCACGTCCGGCCGGGTCGCGGTGATGGACGCGGCCGAGCTGATCCCGACCTACAACATCGACCCGCTCTGGGTGGTCGCCCACCAGGCCGGCGGCCCCGAGGCGGTGCGACGCTCGGTCGAGAACGTCGAGGACCACGAGGCGAACGGGGCGGCCGAGGGCGGCGAACTCCGGGCGGGAGACGTCGCGGTCGGCCTCACGGCCAGCGGCCGGACGCCGTACGTCATGGGAGCTCTCGCCGCGGCGCGAGCGGCCGGAGCGCGTACGGTATTGATCTCCGCCCACCCGGGCGCGACCTTCGGCAGTGAGGTCGATGTGCACGTCGCCGTGGCGACCGGGCCGGAGGCCGTCGCCGGTTCCACCCGGATGAAGGCCGGCACCGCCCAGAAGATGCTGCTCAACGCGTTCTCGACCGCGCTCATGGTGCGGATGGGCCGCACCTATTCCAATCTGATGGTGGCGCTCGACCCGCGCAACGCGAAGCTGCGTGGCCGCGTCGTGCGGATCCTGGCCGAGGCGACCGGCCTCGACGCCCGGGTGTGCGCCGACGCCGCGGAACGGGCCGGCGGCGACTGCCGGATCGCACTGGTTTCCCTGCTCGCCGACGTGCCCGTCGGCACGGCGAAGCAGGCGTTGGAGGAAGCGGCGGGCGGGGTCCGGGAGGCACTGGCGATTGCCGGACTCGAAAGAGACTGACGCGAAAGGGGACGCCAGATGAATGCGCGCAACGGTCTCGCGGTTCTCGCGGTCGCGGCCATGATGGCCGGTACCGCCGCCTGCACCGCGACGGGATCCTCGAACGACAGCGGCGGCGACGTCACCCTGTCGCTCTGGTCATGGCGGCCCGAGGACGCCGCCGTCTACAAGCAGATCTTCGCCGAGTTCCACCAGTCGCACCCGCACATCACGGTCGACTTCAAGCCCTACAAGTCCACCGAATACAACACCATCCTCTCCACCGGGCTGACCCAGGCCGGCGGGCCGGATGTGGCTCAGCTCCGGTCGTACGGCGGGGTGCAGCCCTTGATCCAGGCCGGCGATCTCGCCCCGCTCGACGGGCAGGTGGCCGGACTGTCCAATTTCGAGACCTCGGCCCTGGACGGGGCGCGGGGGAAGAAGGACGGGAAGGTCTACGGCGTACCGCTGGAGATGTCGACGTTCCAGGTCTATTACAACAAGGCCATCTTCGCGAAGTACCAGCTGCAGCCGCCGACGACGTGGGACCAGATGATCGCGGCGGCCCAGAAGCTGGTCGCCGCCAAGGTGACGCCGTTCGCGGCCGCGGGCAAGGACACCTGGCTGCTGCCGCTCTACAAGGACACGTTCGCCGCGACCCGTTACG
Source organism: Actinoplanes sp. NPDC051411 (assembly GCF_040682075.1). Classification (NCBI taxonomy): domain Bacteria; kingdom Bacillati; phylum Actinomycetota; class Actinomycetes; order Micromonosporales; family Micromonosporaceae; genus Actinoplanes; species Actinoplanes sp. NPDC051411. The sequence continues at coordinate 7,086 of NZ_JBFBAD010000004.1, forward strand.
GCGGACCGGATTTCGAGAAGAAGGTGCTGGCCGGGCAGGCGAAGTTCACCGACCCGTCCTATGTGGCCTCGCTCGACGTGCTCAAGCAACTCCAGCCGTACTTCCCGAAGGACCAGATGGGCCTGGCCGAGACCGACGTGCAGACGCTGTTCGCGACCGGCAAGGCGGCGATGATTCCGGAGGGTTCGTTCGCGCTCGCCCCGATCAAGGCGATCAACCCGGACCTCGACCTGGGCGTGTTCAACGTTCCCCCGGCGCCCGGCGCGGTGGCGACCAAGCCGCTGCAGGTCGGCTGGGTCGACGCGTCCTACGGCCTGAACGCCAAGTCGGCGCACCAGAAGGAGGCGCTGGAACTGCTGCAGTGGATGACCACCACCGACTTCGGGAAGCTGGTCGCCGACAAGCTGAAACAGGTCTCGCTGGTCAAGGGCGTGCAGTCGAGCGACCCGCTGCTCGGGCAGATGGTCTCCGCCTACCGCGATGACCCGACGCCCTACCTGATGCTGGTCGACTTCCGCTACGGCACCCCGCTCGGCAGCGACCTCGAGGCGGCCGGCCTGCAGAAGCTGCTGCTCGGCCAGCAGAACGCGACCCAGGTCGCGACCGACATCCAGACCGGCATCTCGCAGTGGTTCAAGCCGTAATGCGCTGGCGCAAGGTCGTCTGGTTCCTTCTGCCCGCGTTCCTGCTCTACACGATCTTCATGGTCTATCCGCTGGTGTCGGCGCTGGCCGACAGCTTCTTCCGATGGGAGGGCACCGCCCGCCGCGACTTCGCCGGCACCGGCAACTTCTCCAGCCTGTTCAGCACGTTCCCGCTCAACCACCAGCTGTGGCCGGCGTTCTGGCACACCATGGTGTTCTTCGCCGGCACGATGGTCGTCCAGAACACCTTCGGCCTGCTCGTCGCCGTGCTGCTGTTCGAACTGCCGGTGGCCCGCCGATTCCTGCGGACGGTCTACACCGTTCCCTACCTGATCGGCGGGCTGGTCGTCGGCTACCTGTGGAGCCTGCTGCTGAGCCCGGCCTTCGGGCCCCTGAACGCCTTCCTCCACGGGGTCGGGCTCGACTCTCTGGCCCGGCCCTGGCTGGGCGATCCGGCGACCGCGCTGCCGGTGGTGATCCTGGTCAACGCCTGGCAGTACGTCGGCTTCCCGGTGCTGCTCTTCGGCGCGGCACTGGCCGGTCTGCCCCCGGAATACTCGGAGGCGGCCCGGGTCGACGGCGCCAACGCGTGGCACCGCTTCCGCAAGGTGACGCTGCCCCTGCTGCTGCCGTCGATCGGCGTCGTCTCGATCCTCACGTTCATCGGCTCGATGAACACGTTCGAGCTCGTCTATTCGCTCGAAGGCGCCCAGGGCAACCAGCCCACCGGCCCCGGCGGCGCCACCGACGTGCTCGGGCTCATCTTCTACCGGGTCGCCTTCCAGGAGGGCGGGGTCAACGCGATCGGCCAGTCGTCGGCCCTCGCCGTACTGCTGTTCCTGTTCACGTTCGGCATCGCGGTCATCGCCAACCGGATCGTCCGCCGGCGCGAGGCGGCCCTGTCGTGAGAACCCGGGTGGTGCGGCTGGGCGGCTACCTCCTGCTCTGGGCGTACGCGGCGGCCGCGCTGATCCCGCTCGCCATCATGCTGCTGGACTCGCTGCGCCCGAATCGTGAAGTGCTGTCCCACCCGCTGGCCCTGCCGTCCACACTCGACTTCTCCAGCTATTCGACCGCGTGGACGCAGGCGTCGTTCGGTACCTACGCCCAGAACTCGGCCCTGGTGACGATCGGCGCGGTGGCCCTCGATGTGGTTGTCTCGCTGCCCGCCGCGTACGTCCTCGGCCGTTATCAATTCCGCGGAAGCGGAACCCTCATCGCCTTTTTCCTGGCCGGCCTGATGCTCCCGGTCCGCCTCGGCATCGTGCCCATCTTCTACCTTCTCGGCAGCCTCGGCCTGACCGACTCCCGGCTCGGCCTGATCCTGATCTATGCCGCGAGCGGAATCCCGTTCTCCATCTTCATCATGTCGGCCTTCTTCCGCACCCTCCCCCGCGAACTGGAGGAGGCCGCCCGCATCGACGGCGCGGGCGACTTCCGCATCTTCGCCCGGGTGATGGTCCCCCTGGTCAAGCCGGCGATCGCGACGGTGGTCGTATTCCGGTTCGTTCCCTTGTGGAACGACTTCTTCTTCCCGCTGGTCCTGCTGCGAACGACCGACCGCTACACGCTGCCGGTCGGCCTGACCCAGTTCTTCGGCGAATTCCAGACCAACTGGTCGGCCCTGTTCGCGGGCCTGGTCATCGCCACGGTCCCGCTGATCGTCCTGTTCCTGATCGCGACCAAACAGATCGTCCAGGGCCTGACCGCCGGCATGGGCCGCTAGCGTCGTTATTCGTCGGGGTTCTCCAGCTGGAAGAAGTTGCTGCGCTCGCCACCGCTGCGCCGCTCCTGATAAATGAAGTTCAGCCGCCGCTTGTCGAACGCCTCGAACCACTCCGCCCAGCTCACCTCGACGAGCCGGTCGCCGGAGGAGTAGCCGGGAAAATCGAACCGCAGGACGCCGAGGTGGCCGTCATGCTGGGTGCCGGCAACCGTGGAGGGCACCGCCCGGCGGCTCTGCGCCCACTTCCGGATGACCTCGTGATCGGTGGTGACCAGGCTGCGCCCGTCCCGTTCCGGCCGGTCGGCGGTCGACCGGATCTCCTGCGAATAATCGACGGACGGCGAGGTGTGCTTTCCCGTTCGCTTACCGCCCGACTTCTTCGCGACCTCGTTCTTGATAAACCTCTCGACCAGCTCCGCCTTCTTCATGTCAGCCGTGCCCTTGACGCCACGCCGGGCCAGCCGGGTTCGCAACTCGGACGCCTTCATCCGGGCAATCTTGCTCTCGCTGACCTCAGGAGTATTCGGGGTGTCGTTACGACTGGTCGGATTCTTCCGGCCGCCCTTGGCCGACCGCACTTCCGCCTTGATCAGCTTCTTGACCAGTTCCGGTTTCTTGAGCTCCTCGGTGCCCTTGACCCCGCGTTTGGTCAACTCCCGGCGCAGATCGCCCACCTTCATCCGGGCGATCTTGCTCTCACTGACCTCGGGGGTGTTCGGAGTGTCGTTCCGGCTCGTCTGCTTCTTGGCCGTCCTGGTGGCAGCCACGCCTTTCACCTCGCACTTCATCGACTCGTTCCAATCACCCCCTGCTACCCGCTTCCGGCCCGCCGACACATCTCGATCGGGTCCCTTGTTCGTGTCCCAGGGGACAGGTCCTCATCGGTTCTGGGCGCGTGACCAGTAGGGAGGACGCAGAACCGCGGAGGCGTTGCTCGGGATCCCGGCTGGCTGCGGCTTCCCCCGGCATCGGCCACACCGGTCGACCGGCAACAGCAGCTCGTTCCGGCCGGCGAGGCGGCCATGCCGAGCGCTGATGTATCGACGCCGCTATCGGAATGGACAACGAGCCCATCAGCCGGTCCGCGGCGCCCAAGCGCCTCGGACAGGGCGGCCCGACCAGGTCGGTCGCGAAGTCGTCGACAACGGCCCGACCCATCCCCGAGCGCGACGCCAGGTCGACGACGGTGGCGAGCCTTCCCACCCGTCGATATGGGTGATGCCGCCACGGCGATGAACGGATATTACGGGTCTCCATCGCGGAGAGGGCCGTCGCCCGCTTCAGGAGGTCAACGTGCTGAAGCGGGCGATTCTCCCGGCCGCAACCGGGCAAGCGCCGCCCACTCATCCGAGGGCAGCCGACATCGCGGGTGCCCGCATCCGACTCGGCCTGCTTGACCCATTTCCGAACCGCGATCTTGGTCAGGTCGAATCCTGGCCACCTGCCTGAGGATGCGGTCACCACGAGCCCTGGACATCCTCCCGGGGCCATCTCGGATGTCCGTCAAAGCGTCTAGGGCATCCGTTCGGCCAGGGCGGCCCGCGCCGGTGCCGCCTGGAACGGGTCGGCGAAGTACTGCGTCTCGTGCGCCACCCGCTCATGGGCGAACTCCATGATGCTCACCGAGTGGGTGGGCGCGCCGTCGTACGTAATGACGCACTCGCTCACCCAGAGGTCGCCGCCGCCGGTGATGCGCCGGACGGTGAAGTGCCGGTCGGCCGGGTGGCCGCCGCGCTGGGCCGCGATCGTCGCCCGGCCCCGGAAGCGTTCGCCGGACTGGGGGTAGTCGAGGATCGCTTCGTCGGCGTAGATGGCGTGCTCGGTCTCGATGTCGCCGCTCTCCGAGGCCTGCCAGTGCTGCTCGATGGCCGCCCGGGTGCGCTCGTCCCGCTCCGTCATGACCCCATTGTGACCTCGGCCGGCGGCGCCGGCGGTCCCGGCCGCCAGGCGTACGCTCCGAGGCCGCCCAGCAGCAGCGCCGCCGCGGTGATCGACGCGGTGCGGTTTCCGGCCGGCTGGAGGAGCCAGAACAGGACGCCGTTGCCGGCCGGGTCGCCGAAGATGACCTGGACGGCGGTCCACCCGATCGGCGGCGCCCACGCGATGCGGGTGCCGAGCAGGGCCGCGGACAGGCCGATCAGCCCGGTCAGCTCCGCGCTGTCCCGGATGACTTCGCCGGTCGGCCCGAACCACGCCCCCGTCCCGCGGGTGACCGCCAGCGCGGCAGCGGCGCCGAAGCCGCACGACCAACCGGCGGCCGCCGGTATCGCCCGGCGAACGCGATTCAGGCGCTGCGCTGCTGGATCCTGGCGAGGGTGAGGACCTCACCGCGGATGCCCCACCCGCCGTCCACGACCTCGTCGATGAGGACCATCGTTCTGTCGCGCACAGCCTCGCCGAAGGTATCAGCGTAAAGATCAGTGACCTTGGCGATGAGCGTTTCCTTCTGCGCCGGGGTAAGGGTGCCGGCTGGCACCTTCAGGTTGGCGAAGGGCATGACGTGCTCCTTGCTGGATGGTTGTCCAGGTCAGCGATTGCTGCCTGTCGCGGACTACGCCGCCGCCGGCGGGCGGCATCTGACCAGGCCGCGTGTCACTGCCCGGCGGGCCGGTACGGACATCCGATGGCAACGGGGCGAACCAGGGAGTGGGCTCCGCCTCGAATTCGCAACGGCAGTATGACGGTGGCCGACAGGTACACCCGATCGGCGGCGAGTTCACTGAGCCGCATGTTGTGCACCTGGTAGATGCCGGCCTGGGTCAGGTTGTGGTGGTGAGCGAAGAACGGCAGATCGGCGGGAGCGTCGGCCGGTGGGCTGCCGGTGCCCTGGAGGTAGCCGTCGGCCACCGCGTCGATGAACGGAACGTCCAGGCCGACGCACACGATCTTTTTGGTGTCGATGTACTCCGCGGCATCCCGGGACAGGCCCGGTCCGTGGCTGTAGTACTCGGTCCTGGACGGATCGGGGTTGTCGGCCGACCACTTCCCCTCCCAGCCGGTGTAGATGTACAAGGCGTCGCCCGGGAGCAGGTCGCGTACTCGCTGGTTCGCCAGCATCGCCTCGATATCGGCGGCTTTGACCTGCTCGCCGGCGGTCATGGCCCGGCCCTCGAGCACGGTGGCGTCGAGCAGGACGGCGCTGGTCACGATCGGGGGCGCCTGGTCGATGCCGAGATGTCGCAGCGGCGCGTCGTCGGTAGGTTTCACCTCGGCCTGGGTCAGACCGCCGTAGTACCTCACCACGCCGTCCGGGTCGAGGTGACCGAAGTGTCCGAGCGCATCAATCTCCGTACCCTGGCTGCCGAGCGGGCCGGAGAAGACCTCGCCGTTGGCGCGGTGCGCGGAGACCGCCTGGGTCGGTTGATAGGTCACCGACACGGGTGCGGAAAACGGATTGAGCGGCATGCGGTCGGAATACTCCTGCGACAGATCGTAGAACGGCCGCAGTTTGCCGTCCCGGTCCAGTTCTGCCGCAGCCCGCGCGATCGTGGCAAAGCCTTGCGTGCTGCCGTTTCCGATGACAGTGGAGGCTGTAGCGTCAATTCCCATCGTTTCTCCTTTCGGTGGGCTCATCCGGCGCCGATGTCGGACGGAGGCGAAACCGACACCCCCGGCCCCGATCGCGAAGCCTCAGACCACGTCGGCGCGGATGGCATCGACGGCCGGTCCGAGAACGTCCCGGCACCACGTCCGGAAGTCGGTGGCCGCGGGCTCGGCGTGCGTCCAGTCGGCGTCGTAGATGCCGTGCTCCTGTGCGGTGTTCATCTCGATCCGGTCCTTGACCGCCTGGTCGCTCGCCCCCTGCGAGCGCAGCATCGACGCGAAGTCGTCCGGGGTCATGCGGCGGTAGGCGACCGGACGTCCGATCTCCTGACTGATCACCTCGGCCATGCCGTCCGGGGTCAGCCGGTCGGGCCCGAACAGCGGGAGATTTTCCTGCCCGGTCCAGGACCGATCGGTGAGCAGGTCGGCAGCCCGGCCGGCGATGTCACGCGTCGCGATCGATGCGAGCGGAAGATGGCCGGCACACGTCAGGTAGAACACGCCCTGCCCGCGGATCACATCGAGTTGTCGGAGCAGGTTCTCCATGTAGAACGGCATCGACAACGCCCGGTAGGCCGCGCCCGACCGCGCGAGCTCGGCGTCCATGGCGAAGGCCGCGGAGAGGATGCCGGCCGGGGCCGGCCAGCCGTGCCCGGCGCTGGAGACGCCGACGACATGGCCGACCTCATGGCGGGTGACAGCGGCGGCGCCGGCCCGGGCGAAGGTCAGGTAGTGCTCGGCGGCGCTTGACGCGTGGGGGTTCGGCGGTACCAGCCAGAAGACCGCATCGGCCCCGGGTAGCGCCTGGTCGAGCACGGCCGAATCGTCGTGGGAGCCTTCGACGGTCTCGACCTGTTCGCGGACGGCGCGGTCCAGGCGCGAAGCGTCACGGACGATCACCCGGACCGCGCTGCCGTGGTCGAGCAGTCGTCGAACAACCTGGCTGCCGATCTGTCCGGTCGGCGTGGTGACCACGATCATGAGAATGCCTCCTAAGATGAAGCTGAACTCCGGTTCCGGAATCTAGCGTCGATCTTATTCGAATGTCAACTACGATGGAGCGGCCATGACCGCTTCTGAACGCTCGCTGCGCGCCGATGCCCGGCGCAACCGCGAATCCGTCCTCGATGCCGCCAGCGAACTGTTCGCCCAGCGGGGCGACGCCGTGCAGATGGACGAGATCGCCGAGCGTGCCGGCCTGGGCGTGGGCACCCTCTATCGACACTTCGCCGACAAGCAGGCTCTACTCGCGGCCATCATCGGGCGCAGGTTCGAGACCATGACCGCCCTGGCCCGCTCCGCCGAAGAGGTCGAGGACCCCTGGGCGGCCTTCGAGACGCTCCTGTTCGGCTATCTGGAATCCGCGCAGACCGACGCCGCGTTCCGCTTCGCGATGCTCGGCCCCGAAGAACCGAACTGGGACGACATAGCCGCCCTGAAGACAGAGTTCTCCACGATCACCGAAGGCATCGTCCGACGCGCCATCAGCACCGGCCGCCTCCGTAACGACTTTCTCAACGGTGACTTCGCCCTCATCACCCGTGGTGCCATGGCGAACATGACCGGTACCGGCGATTGGCGCAGGTACGTGACCCTCGTACTCGACGGCATCCGCGACGCGGACGCTGACCTCTAGGCGCGTACGAACCTCACCTCAACGGGCGGTCCGGTCCGGCGAAGTCGCCCGTCAGAGTCCCGGGCCCAGGCCGGCCCGGTAGGCGAGGATCGCGGCGCGGACGCGGTTGCGGGCGTCCAGCTTGGTGAGGATCGAGCTGACGTGGGCCTTCACCGTTCCCTCGACGAGGTGGAGGGTGCGGCCGATCTCGGCGTTCGAGTGGCCGGCCGCGAGCAGGGCCAGCACGTCGCGTTCCCGGTCGGTGAGGGCGGCGACCGACTCCCGGGCGCGGGCGGCCAGCGAGCGGGCCGGGTCGCGGTAGTCGTCGATGACCCGGCGGGCGATCGCCGGCGAGAGGTAGGCCGCGCCGCCGGCCGCCGCGTGCACGGCGGTGATCAGTTCGCGTGGGTCGGACGCCTTGAGCAGGAAGCCGGAGACGCCGCTGCCCAGGGCCCGGCTGATGTTCTCGTCCTGGCCGAACGTGGTGAGCATGACGACGGCCGTCGCGGGCGCCACCGCCCCGATCTCCTCCGCCGCGCGCAGCCCGTCGAGCACCGGCATCCGGATGTCGAGCAGGGCGACGTCGGGACGGTGGGCGCGCACCATCTCGACCGCCGCGTGGCCGTCCGCCGCCTCGGCGACCACCTCGATGGCCCGGTCGGTGGCCAGGATCGCCCGGACGCCGGCCCGGATCATCGCCTCGTCGTCGGCGAGCAGCACCCGGACCATCAGGCGCGCTCGAACCGGTTCTTGGCCACCAGCGTCCCGCCGGCGAAGCAGAGCCGGTAGACCCGTGGCGCGGTGTCGGTCAGCGAGGATCCGGCGTGGTAGTAGGAGCAGCGGGATCCGGCGGGCGGAGACGATTCGGCGATGAGCCGGATCGGGCCCTGGGCCTGGTGCGGCGGCAGCACGGATCGCACCTGCTGCTCGGCTTCCCCGAGGCGCAGTGCCCGGTAGCGGTCGACGGACAGGCCGGTGCGGGTGGCGGTCAGGGCCTGCGCCAGCACCAGCGCGGCGAACAGGGCGGCCACGACGGCGAGCGGGAGCGCGGCGGTCAGGGCGAGGTGCCGCCGCGCGATCCGCCGGCTGGCGGTGACGTCGAAGTCGCCCGGCGGCCGGGGCGGGCCGCTGAGCGGCAGAAGGGCGGTGACCTTCCAGCCGCCTTCGGAGGGGCCGGCGGTGAACGACCCGCCGACGAGACGGACCCGCTCGTCGAGGCCGATCAGCCCCTGCCCGCCGGCGCCGCCGACCGGACCCGCCGACCCGGGCGCCTCATTGACGATCTCGATGCGGGTGTCCCGGTCACGGTGGTCGACGGTCACGGTCACCCGCGCTCCGGGGGCATGTCGCGCCGCGTTGGTCAGCGCTTCCCGTACGACCCGGTGCGCGGCCTGAGAGGTCAGCGGTGACCAGTCGGGGACGCGGCCGGTGTGCTCCAGGCGTACGGGAAAGCCGGCCTCCGCCGCCCGCCGCACCAGTTCCGCGAAGCCAGACCGGCCCCGGCGACCACGGCGAACACCCCGACCGCCGCCGCCAGCGAGGCGAGCTTGCGGCCGGCGACGTAGGCGAGCGCGGCGGCGGGCAGGAGAACCCAGCTCGCGTGGACCGGAAGCAGAGCCGATCCGGCCGCCACGACCAGCAGGAACAGCCACATGGACCCACCCTACAAATCGGGGCCGGCCCGGCACCCCCGACGAAAGTAAGGGTGGGGCCCTGGCGATGGACCGATGCCCCGCAACCGGTCGCGCTCCTAGCGTCACCGGCATGATCACGGCACATGCGCTGAGCAAGCGGTACGGCGAACGGACGGCGGTCGACGACCTGTCGTTCGAGGCGGCCCCGGGCATGGTCACCGGCTTCCTCGGCCCGAACGGGGCCGGCAAGTCGACGACCATGCGACTGATGCTCGACCTCGACCACGGCGGCGGGGAGACGCGGTTCGGCGGGCGCCGGTTCGGCACCATCCGGCACCCGATGTGGGAGATCGGGGCGGTGCTCGAGGCGCGGGCCTTCCACCCGACCCGTACGGCCCGCAACCATCTGCGCATGCTCGCGGCGGGCAGCGGCATCCCGTACGCCCGGGCCGACGAGGTGCTGGACTTCGTCGGGCTGGCCGAGGTCGCGGGCGGTCGGCCGCGGGGCTTCTCGCTCGGCATGGCCCAGCGGCTCGGCCTGGCCCAGGCGCTGCTCGGCGATCCGGGCACGCTGATCCTCGACGAGCCGGCCAACGGGCTCGATCCGCACGGCATCCACTGGTTGCGGGACACCCTGCGGTCGTTGGCGGCGGAGGGCCGTACGGTATTCGTTTCAAGCCATCTGCTCTCCGAGATGGAGTTGATGGCCGACCGTCTGGTCGTCATCGGCCGTGGCCGACTGATCTATGCCGGCGACGTCGCCGGGTTCGTCCGCGAGTTCACCCGCTCGACCGTCATCGTCCGCAGCCCCGGCGCCGCGAAACTGGCCGGCCTGATCGCCGGGTCCGAACTGGGCGACGACGACTCGCTCCGGATCACCGACCGCGCCGCGGCCGAGGTCGGCGAGATCGCCTTCCGGGCCGGCATCCCGCTGCACGAGCTGACCACCGTGACGGCGTCGCTGGAGGCGGCGTTCATGACCGCGACCGGCGGCGCCGAGGAGTTCGTGGGGGTCCCGGCATGAGCGACGCGCTGCGCTTCGAATGGGTGCGGCTGCGCACCATCCGCTCCACCTGGTGGCTGATCGCCTCGGGCCTGCTGCTCAATCTCGCGGCCGCCGCCGTGCTCGCGGGGGCGACCCGGCACGCGGGCGCCGACCCCCGCATCGTCGCCGACGTCGTGACGGCGGGCGGGGCGTCCTTCCCCGTCCCGCTCCTGGCCGTCTTCCTGGCCGCGATCGGCATCTTCGCGACCGGCCACGAATACCGTTACAACACCATCCAGCCGACCCTGACCGCGATCCCCCAGCGGGCCCGGCTGCTGACCGCGAAGGTCATCGTGGTCGGCATCACGGCCGTCATAGTCACGCTGGTCTCGATGGTGCTGAACACCGCGGCCGGGATGATCTGGTGGGACGGTCTGCCCGGCCTGACCACCGGACCGCTGGGCCAGGTGCTCGCCGGCTACGTGCTGCTCGGCCTGCTCTGGTCGGTGGTCGGAACCGCGCTCGGCCAGCTCTTCCGCAGCGTTCCGGCGCCGCTCGTCACCATCCTGGCCGTCCCCCTGATCGTCGAACAGCTGGTCCTGCGTCTCTCCTTCGCCCCCTCGCTGCACTGGCTGACCCCGGCGGTGAAATTCCTGCCGTTCACCGCCGGCCAGCAGCTGGTCAGCTGGGCCGGCGAGGCCTCCGGCGGCAGCGAAACCGAGATGCACATGCTCGCCCGCTGGCCCTCGGCGGCGATATTCGTCATCTTCACCGCGGCGGTCCTGTCGGCCGCGCTGACACTGTTCCGGAGGCGGGACGCGTGAGTTGAGGTGGCCTGGGCTCGGAGGCGCGACGCTCACCGCAGCCGCCCCATCGTCAGGCGGCGACCGGCAGTTCCGGCTCGGAGGGAGCAGCGGCGGGCTCGGCCGCGACGGCCGAGGAGCCCTCGACGTCCACCTGGGGCAACAGGCGGTCGAGCCAGGACGGCAGCCACCAGGCCGCGCGTCCGAGCAGTGACAACACCGCCGGCACGATCGTCATCCGGACGAGGAAGGCGTCGACCGCCACTCCGAACGCGAGCGCGAAACCGAGCGACTTGATGATCGAGTCGTCGGCCAGGATGAAGCCGGCGAAGACGCTGATCATGATGAGGGCGGCCGCGGTCACCACGCGCGCGCCGTGGCGCAGGCCGGTCACGACCGCCTCGTCGGGGGCGGCGCCGGCGACGTACTCCTCGCGGGTGCGGGTGACCAGGAAGACCTCGTAGTCCATGGCCAGGCCGAAGAGGATGCCGATGAGGAAGATCGGCATGATGCTGACGATCGGGCCGGTCGCCTCGACGCCGAGCAGCCCGGCCAGGTGGCCGTCCTGGAAGACGGCGACCAGCGCGCCGAACGCCGCCACCACCGACAGCAGGAAGCCGAGCGTCGCCTTGAGCGGCACCAGCACGCTGCGGAACACCAGCATGAGCAGCAGGAACGCCAGTCCGACCACGATCGCCAGGTACGGGATCAGCGCGTGGGCCATCTTGTCCGACACGTCGATGTTGACCGCGGTGGTGCCGGTGACCGCGAAGTCGCGGTGCGCGGGCAGCGCGCGAATGGTCGCCACCAGGTCCTTGGTCGCCGGCGACGTCGAGCCGCTGCCCGGGATGACGGTCAGCAGTGCGGTGTCACCGGCCGGGTTGACCACCGGCGCGGTGACGACCACGACGTCGGGCAGCGCGGCGATCGCGGAACGGGCCACGGAGGCGGCGGCCGAGGCGCCGCCGGGCTCGGCCGACACCACGATCAGGAGGGGACCGTTGAAGCCCGCTCCGAAGCCGGCGGACAGCTGGTCGTAGGCCTTGCGCTGGGTGCTCGACGGCGCCGCGGTGCTGTCGTCCGGCAGCGCCAGGTGCAGGTGCAGCGCGGGCACCGCCGCGGCCAGGATCAGCCCGAGCGGGATCAGCACGGCCACGACCCGGTTCTTCAGGACGAGCCGCGCCCACCGCTCGCCGAAGCCGGCCGCGGTCGTGGACGGCGCGGCGGAGAGACGACGGGCCCGCCGCGGCAGCACCTTGCGGCCGGCGAAGCCGAGCAGCGCCGGAATCAGCGTCAACGTGATGAGCACGGCCATCAGGACCGTGCCGGCCGCGGCGAGGCCCATCGCGGTCAGGAACGGAATCCCGGTCACCGACAGCGCGACCAGCGCGATGATCACGGTCAGGCCGGCGAAGACGACCGCCGATCCGGCGGTCGCGGCGGCGCGTCCGGCCGCGACCTCCCCGGGGTGGCCCCGCAGCAGCTCGTGGCGGAAGCGCGACACCACGAACAGCGCGTAGTCGATGCCGACCGCCAGGCCCAGCATGGTCGCCAGCGCCGACGTCGACGCGCTGAGGTCGAAGAACCCGGTCGCGATCTGGATGCCCGTCATCCCGGCCACGACCCCGAGGATCGCGGTCAGCAGCGGCAGCCCGGCCGCGACCAGCGCACCGAACGTGATCATCAGAACCACGGCGGCGACCACGATGCCGATGCCCTCGGTCGCGCCGGCGCCGTCTCCGGCCTGGGTGGCGGACCCGCCGAACTCCACCTCGAGGCCGGCGCTCCGCACCGAACGACCGGCCGAGAACAGCGCGGCCCGGGCGACATCGGTGACGTCGCCGTCGGCGACGCTATAGCTGATCGACGCGTACGCCGTGTGCCCGTCCCGCGAGATCGTCTTCGCCGAGAAGGGATCGCCCACGCTCGCCACCTGCGGCGCCCGGCGGAGAGTGGCGACCGCATTCTCGATCGCCGCCCGCTGGGAAGCGCCCGTCACCTGAGCGGAGCCGGGCGCGGTGAAGACGACCGTGGCGCTCGCGTTGTCCGCGCCGACGCCCATCTTGTCCTTGAGCACGGCCAGCGCCCGCGTCGACTCGGTGCCGGGGATGTTGAACGCGTTCGTGGTCGGCCCGGACAGGGTCGCCGCGCCGACGCCGAGCAGCCCGAGCACCGCCACGACCATCAGCAGCACCCGCCACCGGCGGCGGTACGAGAACTGGCCCAGGCGGTAGAGCAACGATGCCACGAAACGATCCTCCGAGCGCACGGGTCGAGCAGGGTCGACTCCACTCTTCGGCAAGATCACCCCGCCGTTGAGCCCGGACCCGCCGCTCAGAAACCGGATGCCGACGCGCTGACCCCGCCGATTCGTTGACCAAAGTGAAGAAGTCCACGCGCAGGCAACTTTTCGCCCTCCTCGGCCCATCAACACGGGTGAAGATCAAACCGAGGTGAGGACGGGCGCGTGCGAAGAATCCGGGTGGTCGCGGCGGCGGCGACGGTCCTGACGGTCCTCGCCGGCTGCTCGGGCGGGACGGGCTCACCGCGTACGGAATCGAAGGCCGCGGCAGGCGCCGCGCCGGAAGTCTCCCCGCCGGCCGCGACCGCGCCCACGATCAGCGCGCGGGATGCCGCCCTGGCGGCATTGCCGGAAGCGTTGCGCAAGCGGGTCCCCAAGTTCGGGCCGCCGCCCGCGCCGACCAAGGTGACGCTCCCCGGCGGCGGGAGCGCGGGCTGGTTCAGCAGCATCCCGACCGACCAGAAGATCGCCTTCATCACGATCGACGACGGCTGGTCGAAGGACCCGATGGCGCTGAAGCTGTTCCAGGCCGCGAACGTGCCGATCACGCTGTTCCTCGAGGTCAACGCGATCAAGGACGACCCGGGCTACTTCAAGCCGCTGCGGGACCAGGCCGGCGCGATCATCGAGGACCACACCATCAGCCACCCCGATCTCAAGGGCCGCTCCTACGACTTCCAGAAGAAGGAGATCTGCGGGGGCGCCGACAAGTTGGAGAAGTACTACGGGAAGCGGCCGACGCTGTTCCGCCCACCGGGTGGCACGCACGACGCGACCACGCTCAAGGTGGTGCACGACTGCGGGATGAAGGCGGCGTTCTACTGGCACGAGACGACCGACCACGGCGTCGTCTTCTACCAGAGCGTGCACAGGGTCAAGCCGGGCGACATCATCCTCATGCACTTCCGCCCGCGGTTCGTCGACGACTTCCTGGCCGTGCTCAACGCGATCCACAAGGCGGGCCTGACACCGGCCCGGCTCGAGGACTACATCCCCTAGATCACCGGGGGTTGCCGGCAGGCGCCGTGCCGACGGTGCGGGGGCTTACGCGCGGGTCCGGCTCAGCAGCGTCTGGGTGCGGGAGACGAGTTCGCGCGGGCTGAACGGCTTGGTCACGTAGTCGTCGGCGCCGGCACTGAACCCGCCCTCGACGTCCTGCTCCTGCACCCGGGCGGTGAGCATGATGATCAGAATGCCGGCCGTGGCCGGGTCGGCGCGCAGTGTCCGGCAGACGTCGATGCCGGAGAGCCCGGGCATCGACACGTCGAGCACGGCCAGCGTCGGTTTGCGGGCCTGGGCCTGTTCGAGCGCGGCGTGGCCGTCCTCGACCGGGATAACCTCGAAACCGGCCTGTTCCAGCTTGAAGGCCACCAGGTCGCGGATGTCGGCGTCGTCGTCGGCGACCAGGACCACCGTCACGGTATTCCCCCCGGTTGGTTGGCCGATCTTTAATCTGCCATTTCGCACCATATCCGGTTGGTCCGCGTTGTGACGTCCGCTCGCGAAAGCCGACCGCCCGCCGTCCGCAACCCACCCGCAACCCACCTGCAGCACTGTTGCAGCCCGGCTCCGGTCTCCTGTTGGCAACCGACCAAGTAGACCGCCCGGCCGGAGGAATTCGATGATCGCGTTCGACCAGCACCTGCGCAGCGAGGCGCTCTTCGTTTCTGACCTGCAGCGTTCCCAGCAGCCCACCCCGGAGTCGATCCGCCAGGCCGTCCTCGACACGGTCGGGCGCCTCGGCGAGGCCGGCTGCGCCGAACTGGTCGCCCAGGAGTTCGGCGAGCACCCCGACTGCGCGCTCGGCCGCATGCAGTGGGCGCGTACGGCGGTGCGGCTGGCGTTCGCCGCCTGACCGGCCGTATGCTCCCGGCATGCGCGCGCATTCGAACATGATGTGGTGGCCCGCCTGACCGGCGGCCACATCTCCCGCGCGTAACCAACCACGCGGCCGCCTCACCGAGGCGGCCGTTTTTTCGTGGCCTCACCTCGGCGGCGCCCCTTTTTCCAGGAAGAGGACCCCCGATGCAACCGTTCGCCCTGCTCCACCGCGACGGCGCCGACCACGTCGAGGTGCTGACCGGAGACGTCATCACCGTTCCCACGCTCGCCGAGATCCCGCTCGAACCCGGCCGGCCCACGCTCGCGCTCATCCCCTACCGGCAGATCACCGAACGCGGCTTCGCCTGCGTCGACGACGAGGCGCCGCTCGAGTGCCTGCGGATCTCATCGCGCACTCTTCAACCGCTCGCCGATTTCCCGGCTGCCCCGCTCACCGTCACCGGCGGCTCCTTCGACCTGACCGACGACGAGTACGGACGAATCGTCGACCGGGTGCTGCGCGACGAGATCGGCCACGGCGAGGGCGCCAACTTCGTGATCCACCGGGTCTACGAGGCCCGCGTCGGCGGCGACCCGGTGGCCGCCGCCCGGGCCGCCTTCGGCCGGTTGCTGACTGCGGAGACCGGGACATATTGGACGTTTCTGGTCTGCACCGGCACCCGGATCCTCGTCGGCGCCACCCCGGAACGCCACGTCAGCGTCGCCGACGGCATCGTCATGATGAACCCGATCAGCGGCACCTTCCGCAACGGCTCCGGCTCACTGATCGACTTCCTCCGCGACCCCAAAGAGACCGAAGAGCTCTACATGGTGCTCGACGAGGAACTCAAAATGATGGCCAAGGTCGCCGAACACGGCGGCCAGGTCGCCGGACCCTACCTCAAACAGATGGCCCACCTCACCCACACCGAATACCTGCTGGCCGGCAAGGGCTCGCTCGACGTACGCGACGTGCTGCGGGAGACCATGTTCGCCCCGACGGTCACCGGCAGCCCGATCGAGAACGCCTGCCGGGTCATCGCCCGCCACGAACGCCGCGGCCGCGGCTACTACGCCGGGGTCCTCGCGCTCCTCGACCACGACGCGGCCGGGCGGCAGACACTGGACGCGCCGATCCTCATCCGGACCGCCGAAATCTCGCCCGCCGGCCTCCTGCGGGTGCCGGTCGGCGCGACGCTGGTGCGACACTCGACCGCGGCCGGCGAGGTCGCCGAAACCCACACCAAGGCGGCCGGGATCCTGGGCGCGCTGGGCGCGTCGGCGCCGGCGCCGATTTCCGTACGCCCGGAAGGCGAGTCCCCGGAGGTCCGCGCGGCACTGGCCGCCCGCAACGAGGACCTGTCCCGCTTCTGGCTCGACTCGCGCACACCGGACGCCCTGGTGCTGCCGTCCCTGGCGAACCGCAGCGCCCTGATCGTCGACGGCGAGGACACGTTCACCGCGATGCTCGCCCACGTGCTGAAGGCGCTGGGCCTGACCGTGACCGTCTCACCCTGGTCGTCATTGTTGACACCGTCGCAGTTCGACCTGGTCGTCGTCGGCCCGGGACCGGGCGACCCCTCAGACCTGTCCGACCCGAAAATGGCGGCGATGCGAACCCTCACGCGAGCATTGCTCGACGCGGGGCGGCCGCTGCTGGGCGTGTGCCTCGGCCACGAAATACTCGGCGTACTGCTGGGGTTGCCGCTCGCCCGCCGAGAGTCCCCCTACCAGGGCCTCGCCCGAGAAGTCGACCTGTTCGGCACCCGCCGCCGGGTCGGCTTCTACTCCAGCTTCGCCGCGACCGCCCACTCACCGTCGCTGAACAGCCCCTACGGCCCGGTCTCGATCGCCCGCGACACGGCCGACGGCACGGTGCACGCGCTGCGAGGCCCGTCCTTCGCCGGCGTCCAGTTCCACCCGGAGTCGGTTTTGAGCCGCGACGGCGTCGCCGTCCTCGCCGACCTGCTCCCACCCCTGCTGTCCGAATCCCCACGGCCGGATGTGGTTAGCCCGGCCACGAACGGGTAGCGAAAGAACGTCGGTGGTCCAAGGGGATCGAGAGCCTCCGCTTGGGCCACCGGCCCTCAACTTTGTCCGGCGACCGCTCCGTCGTCGCCGAGGTCGGCCGCCGGCACGTCGGCGAAGAGGGCCGGCGGCCCGCGACGGACCCGTGGCGGGCGGCTCCGAGGGCCGGCCCTGCGGCTGGCCGAGGCTTCAGCGGCTCGCGGGCGGGTTCTCTTCGGCGCGATCCGTGCTGTTACCCCGGCTGGTCGCGCGCCAGGAGTTTCCGCACCGCATCGTCGGCTCCGACCGGCTCATTCGGCTCGGGCTTGAGGCGCTTCTGGCCGGGGCTGACTCACCTCGCTCGCGGTGCTGGCCGGGCTGAGGAAACAGAGGCCGCCGAGCTCGTCGAGCGGGTCACCCGAGAGTGGGGCGTCGCCCCGGAGACCGGGCCGCCGCCCGCGATTGGGCGCTTAAGCGGGTGCCGCGCCGGTGAACTCATCATCCAGCCGTTTGCTTACGGTGGCGACGAGGACGGCCGCGGCCGTCATCCACGAGGACACCCTCACTTCGTGGGCGGTCCGCCGCTGATCCCGCCCAGCCGACCCCGTGTCCGGCCACCCAACCGGCCGATGCCCGGTGCCACCCAACCAGCCCCCTGCGCAGTCGCCGACCCGACCCCGTCTGCCCGGCCGGCCCCATGCCCGAGCTACCCCTGCCCCCACCACCAAACGACCCATGCCCGGGCCGTCCAGCCAACCTCGGCCCGGCCGGCGCTCGCCATGATCGGCTGACCGGCGACGGCTGGGCTCACGGTCGCGCAACGCCTCCTGTCCCCCGGCCGAGTGGACCAGGGCGGCCCCGGCGGCCTGATCTCTCGGATGCGGCACTGCCCAAGGGCGAACCGTCGTCCCGTCGACGGTGGGGCGAGGGATTCCGGCCCGCTTTATCGGTACTTAATACGCGGCTAAGAAGGGCCACAGACTGGGATAACGGATTCTCGGGAGCCGGTGCAGATCTTGGAAAAACGGTCGGTTCGGGTTGTTGGTCGTGGTTGGGGGGCGGCTAGGTTTGCCGCCGCCACCTGCCAGAGTGTTGAGCGATTTGAGGAGCGACATGTCGGATTCCTACGGCCCGTCGGACCGTCGCCGGCCGTCTGGACCGTGGGATCACCATGCTGAGGCCCGCGATCAGTGGGGAGATGAGCTGCCGGGGCAGCGGCTTCCACAGCCGCACGGGCCGGCCTACGGTCCCGGCTCCCCGGCCTCCTGGGTTGACGAGCCGACCGGCTATCAAGCCGTCGGACGATACGAGGAGCAGGACCGTCGGCTCGCGGAACCCTACGACCCCGGCGACCGGGACGGCCTCCCGATCCGCCGCGCCGGAGACGCCGCCAGAGACGCCGCCGGGGACGCCCCCGGAGACTCCGCTGAACCGGGCGGCGGCGAGCTCCGGGCCGGTCACCCCTACGAGCAATGGAACGGTGAGCCCGGCCGGCACGCCGAGCGCTCGTCGCGGCTGGTGATGGGCGGGGCCGCGGCGGCTGTCGTGCTCGTGCTCGTGGCGGCCGCGGCCGTCTTCACGATGCACCGGAGCAACGGGTCGACGCCGGACGCCTCCGACGCCGCGCTCACCCGGGGCGCGACGACTCGGGCCGCCGGGAACGGGGCGCCGGACGCCGCGTACCCGTCGAGTGCGCAACCCACCGCCAAGCCGGCGGCGTCGAAGCCGGCCGCCGCCCCCAGGAAAAGCAGCCCGGCCAAGACTTCCGGGGGTGGCGGTGTGCCGGCGCCGCCGGCCGGGTTCACGCTGACCTTTGCCGACACGTTCGGCGGGGCGGCCGGCAGCGGGCTCGGCGGCAAATACCGGTATGACACCGGGCCGGGCAGCAAGTTCGGCACCGGCGAGATCGAGACGATGACGGACAGCACGCGCAACGTGTTCCACGACGGTGACGGGCATCTGGTCCTCAAGGCGGTTCATCAGGGGTCCGACCCGAAGAATGGTTGGACGTCCGGTCGTTTCGAGACGCAATCCGACGGGTTCGGGGCGGCGAAGGGCGGCAAGGTCCGCATGCAGGCGTCGATCGAGCAGCCGAACGTGACCCGGTCGAGCGGGGCCGGCTACTGGCCGGCGTTCTGGATGCTCGGCAACGGGCTGCGGGACGGCGGGACGTGGCCGAAGATCGGCGAGGTCGACATTCTCGAGGACGTCAACGGGCGCGGTTCGGTCTTCGGCACCCTGCATTGCGGCACCAGCCCGGGCGGTCCGTGCGGCGAGTCGAGCGGGATCGGCTCCGGCGAGAAGGCTTGCGCCGGATGCCAGACCGGCTTCCACACGTACGCCGTGGAGATCGACCGGTCGTCGTCGCCGGAGAAGATCCGGTGGTTCCTGGACGGCCGAAACTATTTCACGCTCAGCCAGGACCGCGTGGACGGCTCGGCCTGGTCGAACGCGGTCGACCACCCGTTCTTCATCATCTTCGACCTGGCGATGGGCGGCGGCTTCCCGGACGCGTTCGGTGGCGGGCCGACCTCGTCGACCGTCTCCGGCGGCCAGCTGAAGATCGACTATCTGGCGGTCTACAACGCCGGTTAACTGCGGGGGTCGGTGACCGCGCCCAGGAAGAGGATCGTGCCGGTCTGCTGGTCGGAGATGCTGAAGGCGAACGGGTGGTCGGCCCGGAACACCAGCGGGTTTATCCTGGCCGAGGTCGCCATGGCCCCGCCGGAGACGGCCGCGGCCTCGGTGCCCTTCTCGTCGACCTTCACGTACGTCTTCTGCACGACCCGGGACAGTGACGGGGCGACCGGCGACATCGGGCGGAAGTCGGCGGTGGACGCGAACGCCGTCGGCATCCCGAGCCGGATGAGCGGATCGTTGAGGCGGCCCTGCCAGCGGAGTTCGAACCGGGGCAGGGCGAGCTGGTCGATCGTGGTCGGCTTCAGGGCGGCGACGGCGGAGCGCCATTCGGTGGCGTTCAGGGTGCCGAGCAGGTCGGTCAGGGTGTGGCCGTCGTCGGGGAGCATGACTTCCATCGCGTACCGCCCGTGCTTGCCGTAAGGCAGGCGCAGCATCCGATAGCCGGCGCGCTGGGTGTAGCCGAAGGTTTCGTCGGCGAGGTGCATCATCGGCACGTCGCCGGCCTGCTGGAACGGCTCCGGCCGGGTGAGGTGGGGGTCGAACGGGGTCTTCCACTGGCCGAGGAAGTAGACCGCGTTGAGCAGCACCAGCACGACCGTCGGGTCGGGCAGCTCGAGGTCGTCGGCGATGCCCTCGATGAGGCCGTTGGTGTTCTTGGCGGCCCATTTGTCGATGTCCTTGGCGGTGGCCGGCGAGCCGAGGTCACCGTTGCGCAGGGTGGCGCCGAAGGTCTTGGTCAGGAACTCGGAGTAGTCCTTCACGAGCGGCACACCGTGACCGGCCCAGAGCGCGTCGGCGACCGAGAGTGTGGCCTCGTCGGTGTCGGAGAGTTGCCGCAACAGCGCGCCGACCCGCACGTCGCGGCGGTCGCTCAGATGCAGGACCTTGGCGATCTCGGTCGCGGTGTCGCCGTCCGCCCCGGCCAGCAGCATGGCCAGCAGCACGGTCATCGACAGCGGCGAGATGATCGTGTTGGTCCGGCCGTCGGCGACCGTGCCGAACAGGTCGAACCCGAAGTCGTCGACGGCCTGCCCGACCGTCCGGGCGTCGCCGGGCTTGAGGTCGGCGACCAGCTTCTCGTCGATGCGCGCGGCGTCCCCGCGCGGCGCCGGGGATCCGCAGGCGGCCAGCAGCAGTACGGCGCAGGCCACCGCCACGGTCAGAGTCTTTTTCAAGGCGTCGCCCTCCTGTGTGCCGGGTGAGACGGCGGGCGGGCGGCGAGGGTTCCCGGTCGGTGGTAATTTCGGCGCCGAGATGGGGGCTGAGGCGGCGGGTGGCCGGGTCACGGCGCGGCTGCGACTGGTGCCGGCCGGCCCGGGCAACGCCCGCGACCTGTGGCTGGTGCAGAGCGACGACGCGGTTTGGCCGTGGTACAGCCCGGAGATGCCCGGCTGGGCGCAGGTCGAGGAGTCGGCACGGGCCATGGGCGAGTCGTGGCGGCGACACGGGGTTCACAAGTGGATCGCCTACGACCGGGCGAGCGGCGAGGTCGTCGGCCGCGGTGGGCTGTCGCGCACTCCGGTCGACGACGACTGGGGGCAGCTCTACCGGTTCCTGCCGGACGAGCCGTGGGTGCGTGCCGTGCGCGAAGGGCACCACGAGGCCTGGGTCGAGATCGGGTGGGCGGTGCGCGGGGCGTTCTGGGGCCGGGGCTACGCGTCCGAGCTGGGTCGGGCCGCGCTGGCGTTCGCCTTCGACACGCTGGGGGTGCGGGCCGTGGTGTCGTGCACGCTCCGGCACAACGTGCGGTCGCGGGCGGTCATGGAGCGGATCGGGATGCGCTATGCGGGCGAGATCCGCAGCCGCGGCCTGGTCGAGGGGCTGGCGGGCGAGCGGGACGACGCACCCTACGCGGTGTGCGTCGTTACTTCACCATCCCGAAACCCGGGTGCTTGAGCCACGCCGCGAGGAGGTCCGGGTCGACCACGTGATAGGCGGCGGCCCCGCCCCAGGCCGTACGGTAGGGGATCTCGTGCCACCGGCCGGGAAGCGCCCGGATCGTGGCCCGGGATCGTTCCTTCCAGTCCGGGCCGCCCGCCGGGAGCAGGCCGTCGAGATCGATCACGCCGTCGTAGCGGCGGGCCGTGGCGACCGCGAGCTCGGCCAGGAAACGGTGGTCGTCGGGGCCGTTCACGGCGGCGGCCAGCACGATCTCGGTGCCGGGCAGGTAGCCCAGCGCCCGCCGCAGGCCGGTGGCCTCGTCGGCGTCCTCACTTTCGCGGGCGCCGACCTCGACGGTGATCGGGCCGCCACCGGACGGCGTGCGCCACCCGTTGTCGCCGGCCGCGATCAGCCACGACGCCAGCCACTCGTGGAATGCGGCGATGTGGCCGGCGGCCCAGGCTTCGGGCAGTAGGACGCAGGCGGCGGGTCCGGCCATGGCAACGCTGTCTTTCAGCACGCGAGGTGTGTCTCGACGGCGGCGAAGGCCTGCTCGACCGCGTGGCGGGACTCGTCGGTGTCTTCGAGCATGTCGAAGCTGTGGTGGCCGTGGGGCACGTCGACGACGGTCAGCGGGGTGTCGCCGGCGCGGGCGGCCTCGACGAACGCCTCGACCGTGGCGGCGATCGCCGGGTTTTCGAGGCCGACACGGGTCAGCACGACCGGCACCGTGGTGGCCGCCGCCTCCACCGGGCGGAACCGGGAGTCGGTCGGGAAGCCCGGAAAATCGGCCAGCAGAGGGTAGGTGAGGGCCACGCAGCGCAGCCACGGTGCCGGCGCGCGGAGCCAGTCGGCCGACAGCAGGCCGCCGCCGGAAAAGAACCAGACGGCAACACGGTCGGGGTCGACCCGCGGGTCGGCCCGCGCCAGCTCGACCGCGGCGGCGACGTCATCGGCCGCGGCCGGAAAGGCGCCGGGGTCGTGGAGGCGGTGGTCGACCGTCACGCCGACCAGGCCGCGCGACGCGGCGAGCGAGCCGTAGCCTCGGAAGACCGGCCATTCGCGCGGCGTCGGGGTCACGCCGGCCGGCACCGGACCACCGTGGACGAACACGATCGCCGGCCGGGGCTGCGATGGGGCGGGCAGGTAGAGGTCGACACGGCCGCGGCGTTCCGGCTCGACCGGCGGAACCGAGAGCACGAACGGCTGGGGGAAATCGGGGGCGGCCATGCGCCGCAGCCTACGGCCCCGGCGACCTCGGGGCGAATATCGAGGACCGCGGGGCCGGTCGGTGGCGGCCGGCCGGCCCCTCCCACGTGCGGCCCTTCTCACCAGGTGCGGTAGGCCGCCCGGTCGAAGTCGGCGAAGCCACCCTCGGCGCCGAGGTCCTGCACCCACAGGCCGAGGAACGCTCCGGTGAACCCCCACGCCTCGGGCTCCCCGGCCACGACGTTGGCCGCGTATTCGTCCGAGAGCGTGGTCGCGTCGAGGACCGGCCCGACGTCCTGCCAGGGGCCCTCGCCGGGGCGGCCGGCCCAGGCGAAGGTCAGTGACGGGCCGTCGAAGCGGGCGCGGAGGCCGACGCCGAGGCCGCCGGTGAGCGGGCGCCGCACCCCGGGCACGACGCCGACCCGGCCGTTGTCGCAGGCCAGCAGGTCGAGGACCGGGCGGCCGTCGTCGTCGGCGGTGACGTGCAGGTAGTACCAGTTGCGGGAGTTGTAGTAGGCGGTCAGGCCGGCCAGCTGCCGATAGTTTCGGGGCTCGAACTCGACCACCGTCTCGAGCTCGCACCGGAACGCGGTGACCCGGCGGCCGACCAGGCTGGGCCGCTGGCGGCCGGCCGCCGACTGGCCGCCGGAGATGCGCAGGAAACCGGGCCGGGCCGACAGCGAAACCCAGTCCGGGGTGGCCGGGCGGCGCAGCGTCGACCAGTCGGGGCCGAGCGTGGGCGAGTCGAACTCGTCGGCGTCCTCGGTCAGGCCCGACTCCGCCGCCGACACCGAGACCGCCCCGGGACCGGGCACGTCGTCGTGGGGGATGCCGTCCTCCACCCGCGGCCACCCGTCCTCCGACCAGGTGACCCGCTGGATCGCGGTCTCCCGCCCGAGCACGCAGCGGCCCAGCGGGGTGTAGGGGCGGCCGACCAGGTGGGCCAGGAACCATTCGCCGGTCGGGGTCTCGACCAGGCTGCCGTGGCCCGCCTTCTGCAGCGTGAGGTCGGGACGGCCCAAGGACGTGACCATCGGGCCGGCCGGATCCGTCACGTACGGCCCCAGGAGCTCGCGGGAGCGAGCGACGGTGACCTGGTGTTCCCAGCTCGTGCCGCCCTCGGCGGTGACCAGGTAGTACCAGCCGTTGATCCGGTAGAGGTTGGGGCCCTCGGTGAGCGCCGCCTCGGTGCCCTTGAAGATCATGTGTTCGGGGCCGGTCAGCCGGCGGGCGTCCCGGTCGTACTGCTGGATCGAGATGCCGGCGAACCGGTTCCGCCCCGGGCGCCAGTCGGCGACCATCGACAGCATCCAGGTCGTGCCGTCGTCGTCGTGGAAGAACGAGGCGTCGAAGCCGCGGCCGTGCAGCACCACCGGGTCGGACCACGGCCCGGCCGGGTCGGTGGCGGTGACCACATAGTTCTGCGGGTCCCAATAGCCGGACAGGAACGTCGCGACGTCGGTGTAGACCAGGTAGAACAGGCCGTCGGCCCAGGTCAGGTTGGGCGCCCACACCCCGCACGAGTCGGCCGCCCCGGTCAGGTCGAGCAGCCGCTTCTCGGTCAGCGCGCCGTGCATCGGCCGCCAGGTGACCAGGTCGGTGGAGTGGTGCAGTCGCACCGCCGGGAACCACTCGAAGGTCGAGGTGGCGATGTAGTAGTCGGCGCCGACCCGCAGCATCGACGGGTCGGGATGGAAGCCGGGCAGCACCGGATTGTGGATGGTGCGCTGCTCAGTCGTCGTATCGCTGGTCATGCCCATCCTCAAGCCGAGAAATCTCGTAAGTTTCGCGACTATACCGTAAATTGCGACCGCTTTGAACCATCCGGGAGTCAAGTCCGTATAGCGTTTCGTGGCGAAACGGGTGGCGGGGCTCGACGGCCTGCGCGGCCTGGCGGCGCTCTACGTGATGCTGTTCCACGCCTGGCTGCTCTCGTTCAAGCACTTCCCGCACAACACCGGCCCGGCCTATCTGACCTGGGCGATGTACGGCCGGCTCAGCGTCGTCTTCTTCCTCGCGCTCTCCGGCTTCTCGCTCGCCCTCGGCCCCGCGGCCGACCAGTGGAAACTGGGCGGGGTCGCGCGGTTCCTGCGGCGGCGCGCCTGGCGGATCCTGCCCGCCTACTGGGCGGCGCTCGCGTTCAGCCTGCTCATCGCCTATCACGTGCCGGCGTCCCACAAGGGCGAGCCGACCCACCGGTCGATCGCCGTCTTCGGGCTGCTGCTGCAGGACGTGTTCCACGCCAAGACGCCCAACGGCGCGTTCTGGTCGGTCGCCGTCGAGGCCGAGCTCTACCTGCTGTTCCCGCTCTTCCTGCTGATCCGGCGGCGACTCGGGGCGGTGGTCCTGCTGGCTGCCATCACGGTTCCGCTCATCGCGTACGGGGTGGTCCGTGGCGTCCCCCCGGAGGGTGACACCGGCCTGACCTGGCACCTGGCCCCGGTCTTCGTGGCCGGCCTGGTGGCCGCCGGGATACGGGCGAAGCTGCCGTGGCACTGGCTGTCGGCGGCGGCGATCCTGCCGGTGCTCTACGTGATCCACCTCAAGGGCTCGTACTGGACCGGGCACCACTACTTCTGGATCGACCTCGCGATCACGCCCGGCCTGACCATGCTGATCATGGCCGTGGCGAACGGCCGTCTCTCCTGGCTGAGGCGGCTCGACGGGCTGGGCCGGATCTCCTACAGCCTCTACCTGATCCACCTGCCGATCCTGACCGTGCTGGCCAAGAAGGTGGCGCCCCACTACGCCGAGAAGGGCCCGCACACCTGGATCTTCGTGGTGGTCGTGGGAGTCCCGGTCTCGCTCGCCGCCGCGTGGCTGTTCGCCCACGCCTTCGAGCTGCCGTTCCAGCGCTACCGCTCGTGGCGGGCCCTGGCCACGGCCGCCCGTCCCTCCACCCCGGCGCCGCCCGTCGTCCGAACCGTGCCCCCGGCGGCGAGGCCTCTGGTACACGAGGCGGCCGAGTAACGGGGCCCTACGATTTCCGCGGTGGGCAACTCGCTGACGATTCGCCCGGCGCGGGCCGAGGACGCCGCCCGGATGGCGCTCGTGCATGTCCAGTGCTGGCAGGAGACCTACCGCGGCCTCATGCCGGACGCCGTGCTCGACGACCCGAACTTCCCGGTCGCGCGCGAGCGGTTCTGGACCGCCGCTGCAGGCCGTCGTCGACCCCGGGCCGGGCGGCCACGTGAACCGTCACCTCGCCGGCGCGGGAGGCCGGCGGTGGTGCCCGCCGGCCTCCCCCGGCCTCAGGAGGTGGCCACGCCGGCCGCCTGGCCCTCCTCGAGCGTGATGTTGCGGCCGTCGCCGGGGTCGAACAGGTGGATCTTGTCGAGGTTCATCCAGACCCGGGCCTCGCGGCCGTCGCGCACCCGCGACTCGGCGGACAGGCGGGTCACCAGGCTGTCCTGCGGCGGGAGGTCGGCGCCGCCCGCGTCGGCGGCCAGATCTTCCAGGTCGGCCGAGGCGGCGTGGTCGCCCTCGACGGTCAGGTAGACGTACTTGTCGGAGCCCATCGATTCGACCAGGTCGACCGGGGCGGTGAATTCGAAGCCGCGGGCCCGCTGGTGTTCCTCGATCAGCGAGGCGTCCTCGAAGTGCTCGGGCCGGATGCCCAGGATCAGCTGGTTCGGGGCGTCGGCGGCGGTCAGGGTCCGGCGCAGGCGGTCGCCGAGGGGCAGGTCGCCGAGGGGCGTACGCAGCTTGCCGTCCTCGAGCGTCACGGCGAGGAAGTTCATCGACGGGGAGCCGATGAACCCGGCCACGAACAGGTTGAGCGGGTTGTCGTACAGGGTCTGCGGGTCGCCCACCTGCTGGATGTAGCCGCCGCGCATGACCACGACCCGGTCGCCCAGCGTCATCGCCTCGGTCTGGTCGTGGGTGACGTAGACCGTGGTCGTCGCCAGCTGCTTCTGCAGGCGGGACACCTGGGTGCGCATCTGCACCCGCAGCTTGGCGTCGAGGTTGGACAGCGGCTCGTCCATCAGGAACGCCTTCGGGCTGCGGACGATCGCCCGGCCCATCGCCACCCGCTGGCGCTGGCCGCCGGAGAGGTTGGCCGGCTTGCGGTCGAGGTATTCGGTCAGCTCGAGAACCTTCGCCGCCTCGTCGACCTTTTCGGCGATGACCTTCTTGTCGAGCTTGGCCAGCCGCAGCGGGAACGCCATGTTCTCCCGCACGGTCATGTTGGGGTACAGCGCGTACGACTGGAACACCATCGCGATGTCGCGGTCCTTGGGCGCCTTGTCGTTGACCCGCTGGCCGGCGATCCGCAGTTCGCCCGAGGTGATGTCCTCCAGCCCGGCGATCATGTTGAGGGTGGTCGACTTCCCGCAGCCGGACGGGCCGACCAGGATGATGAACTCGCCGTCGGCGATCGACAGGTCGATCTCGTGCACCGCCGTCGTGCCGTCCGGGTATTTCTTCGTCACCTTGTCGAGAACGATGTCAGCCAATTCAGCACACCTAACCCTTCACCGCGC
Organism: Actinoplanes sp. NPDC051411; assembly: GCF_040682075.1. Taxonomy (NCBI): domain Bacteria; kingdom Bacillati; phylum Actinomycetota; class Actinomycetes; order Micromonosporales; family Micromonosporaceae; genus Actinoplanes; species Actinoplanes sp. NPDC051411. The sequence goes on from NZ_JBFBAD010000004.1 coordinate 34,380, forward strand.
CGGACGTCAGGCCCGCGACGATGCGCCTCTGGAAGAACAGCACGAACAGGATGATCGGAATCGTGATGACGACCGCCGCGGCCGAGATCGCGCCGGTCGGGTCCTCGAACTGGGACGCGCCGGTGAAGAACGACAGCGCGGCCGGCACCGTGCGGGAACGCTCGGTCGAGGTCAGCGAGATCGCGAACAGGAAGTCGTTCCAGCAGAAGATGAAGACCAGGATCGCGGTGGTGAAGACGCCGGGCGCGGCCAGCGGGGCGATCACCTTGCGGAACGCCTCGCCCTGGGTCGCGCCGTCCATCTTGGCCGCCTTCTCGAGGTCCCACGGGATCTGCTTGAAGAACGCCGACAGCGTGTAGATCGCCAGCGGCAGGGCGAACGTGATGTAGGGCAGGATCAGCCCCGGCCAGGTGTCGAACAGGCCGGTGTTGCGCTCGATGTTGAACAGCGGCGACACCAGCGACACCTGCGGGAACATCGCGATCAAGAGCGAAACCCCGACGAGCAGCGATTTCCCCGGGAAATCGAGGCGGCTGATCGCGTACGCGGCCATCGTGCCGAGCACCACCGCGATCAGGGTCGAGATCAGTGCGATGCCGATCGAGTTGATCAGCGCCCGGACGAACTGGTCGGTCTGGAAGATCGTCCGGTAGTTGTCCCAGGTCCACTGCCGGGGGATGAAGTTGCCGTCGGTCAGGGTGGCGGTCGTCTTGAACGACAGCGAGACGATCCACAGCACCGGGAACAGCGCGAAGATCACCACGATGGCGTCCAGAACGCCGTACTTGACCTTGGTGCCGGCGGTCACGGTAGCCATCAGCGCCTCCCGTCGTCGCTGCTGCCGGGCGCCGCCGTGCCGAACAGCTTCACGAAGATGAACGCGATGATCGCCACCGCGATGAAGATCAGCACCGACATGGTCGAGCCGATGCCGAGGTTCAGGCCCTTGATCAGGTTGTTGTAGGCGATCATCGACACCGACGACGTCTCGTTGGCGCCGTTGGTCAGCACGTAGATGTTGTCGAACACCCGGAACGCGTCGAGCGTGCGGAACAGCAGCGCGACCAGGATGGCCGGCTTCATCACCGGCAGCATCACCTTGGTGAACCGCTGCCACCAGCTCGCCCCGTCCATCGAGGCCGCCTTGAGCAGGTCGTCGGGCACCAGCGCCAGCCCGGCCAGGAGCAGCAGGGCCATGAACGGCGTGGTCTTCCAGATCTCGGCCAGGATGATGATGGCCAGCGCGTCGGCCCGCTCGGTCAGCGGAGCGCCGTCCGGTGTGACCAGGTTGGCCAGATAACCGGTGCCGGGCGTCCAGGCGTAGCGCCAGCTGAACGCGGCGACGACGGTGACGATCCCGTACGGAATCAGAGCGGAAGTTCGCACCAGGCCGCGACCGATGACCGTGCGGTGCATCAGCAGCGCCAGGGCCATGCCGAGAACGAGCTCGACCACCACCGAGACGACCGTGATCAGCACGGTCACGCCGAACGCGGTCCACCAGTAGTTGTTGCTCAGAACGGTCGCGTAGTTCGACAGGCCGACGAACTTGCGCTCGTCCGGGAACTTCAGGTCATAGCGCTGGAACGACAGCCACAGCGAATAGAGGATCGGATAGGCGGTCACCGCGACCATCACGATCGCGGCCGGTGCGCAGAGCAGCCAGCCGAGTCTCCTCTCCTGACGCTTGCCCTCGCTGAGCGCGGATCGTTTCGCCCGTTGTTTCGCCGTGCTCTGTTCTGGCGTGGCGACCGCGGTCACGGCAGCACCCCCTTCGAGTCGATCGCGTCCTGGATCGCCTTCTTCAGCGAGGCCGCGGTCTTCGGTGGGTCGATCGACGACGGCGGCGACAACTGCGCGGCGACCACGGTCGACAGGTTCTGATAGGCCGGGGTCCGCGGCCGGGGCGACGCGTTCTTCAACTCGTCGAGCAGTTGTTCCTTCATCGGGTAGGCCTTGACCATGTCGGGGTCGTTGTAGACCGACTCGATCGACGGCGGCTCACCGGCATTGACCGCGAGATATTTCTGCGCCTCCGGCCCCCGCATGCATTGCACGGCCTGGAAGGCCAGGTCGGAGTGCTTGCTGTACGAGCTGACGGCCAGATTGGAGCCGCCGATCGTGGTGATGCTCGGCGTGCTCGCGTCGATCCCCGGGTACCGCGCCCAGCCGAAGTTCTTCAGCAGCGCCGGATCCTCGCTCTGCATCGAGGCGTAGACGTACGGCCAGTTCAGCTCGAACGCGCCGTCCCCGTTCTGGAACGCGTGCCGCACGTCGTCCTCGATCATGTTGGAGAACGACGGGCTGGTCACACCGGCCGTGGCGAACGTCTTGAGCTCCTGGAGCCCCTTGACCGCCCCGGCGTCCATGATCGCCGTCTTGCCGTCGTCGCTGACCACCTTGCCGCCGGCGCTCGCGACCAGGCTGTTGAACAGGACGACCAGGCCCTCGTACTGCGCGCCCATGGTGAGCACCTGATAGGGCTTGCCCTGCTGCTTGAGCTGGCGGGACATCTGGATCATCTCGTCCCACGTCCGGGGCGGGGTGGGGACGAGATCCTTGCGGTACCAGAGCAACTGGACGTTGGTGTTGGCGGGCGCCGCGTACAGCTTGTTGTTGTAGGTCGCGGAGGCGAGCGGACCCGGAAGGGTCCCGTTCTCCACCTGCGACTTGTCGGCCCCGGTGAACTCCTTGATCCAGTTCGCGCTGGCGAACTCCTGGGTCCACGTGACGTCGAGGGCCAGGATGTCCATGCTGCTGTCCTTGGCCGCGAGCCGGCGCACCATCTGGATGCGCTGGTCGTCGGCGGTGCGCGGAAGCACCTGGTAGTCGATCCGGTATTTCCCCGCGGCCTGCTGGTTGCAGGTGTCGACCACGTCCTGCATGTGCTCGACGGGGAACTGGTAGAGGTTGAGGACGGGCACGCCGCCCTCGTCGCTGGATCCGCAGGCGGCCAGTGGGCCGGCCAGGGCGAGCGCGACACCGGCCGCCAGGGCCCGGGCGCGTCGGGAACGCCGTTGCGGATGTCGGTCGGGCTCGGTCATAAACCCTCCATCCGGCAGGTTCACCCGCTGAAGTGACAGGTGTCACTTTAGCGGTCCGTGATCCCACTGCCCCCCTACGTGACCGGGCAAACTCCGAAACAACGATCTCGCCGCCGGCGCGTTTATCCCGGAGAGAGGTATGGGTATCCGCGTCGCGCCGTCGAGCCAGAGGGAGCTTTCGTTCATGACCGAGCCGCAGATCACCTTGGATCCGCACAGCCTCAACCCGGTCGAGGAGAAACTGCGACGGCCGCTCGAGGAGCAGCTCACGTCGGCCCTCCAGGCCGCGACCGAGCAGACCCGGCAGACGTACGCCGGGGAACCGGTCGAGGCGGTGTGCCGGCAGCTCCTGGAGCGCACCAGGGAGCACCTGCACCCGGACATCGCGGCCGGTTTCCGGCCCGACCACGACCAGCTCCTGCAGGTCGCCCAGGCAATCGCCGCCGGCCGCTAGGTTCGGTCTCGCGGATCATGCATAGCGATCACGGATGATGGTCGTTGGGCGATGTGCGGCCCGTGGTGATGTGAGCAATGACGAGTGGGCTGGGTTGGCAGTCATGCTGCCGGCACAGCCCGGCCGCGGTGGATCATCGTCAGGTCATCAACGCGATCTGCTGGGTCAAACGCGCCGGCCAGGGCGTGTTTCGCAGGGCGCGAAGCCCTTGGTTGATGGCGGCGATGGTGAGGGTTTGTCGTACCTGGTGGCCATGGCGCGGTGTTGTTCGAGCTGGTTGATGCCGCATTCGACGGCATGCCGCAGGCGGTAGAGCTGGGAGTCGAAGGCGGCCGGGCGGCCGCCTTGGGCCCCCCTTGGCCCTGCGGTGCGCGTCCTGGTCACTCTTGCGGTTGGCCTTGGACGTGAACGCCTTGTCGGCCAACACGATCTCCGGACGACACTTGGCCAGCACACTGATGAACTGCGGGCTGTCGCCACGCTGACCGGCGGTGACCAGCACGGCCATGAGTTTGCGGCCTTGCTGCAGGCCAGATAGGTCTTGGTGCTCCAGCCGCCCCTTGATCGGCCGACTCGGCCCGGCATACCACCCGGCGGTTCCTTCTACGTCCGAGGGTCGCGGCGGGCGCCGGCCGCGTACGGATGAGCGCGGCTGACGGTGGAGTCCACCCTCACCGTCCAGGCCAGCCGCGTCGGCTCCGGACTGCAACAGTTATCGAACACCGCCACGCCGAAACATCGACGACTACGAAACACGGCCTAGCCATGGCGTGACCTGCCCGAACGCTACGGCCCGTGGCAGAGCGCCCACCGCAGGTCCAGCCGATGGGCCGCCGGCGGCACGTGGGTCAGATGGAAGGCGCAGGTCATCGCTCTGGCCGAAACTCGACGGCGACCTCGACGGCGACGCTCAGGTCGACGCGACGATCGTGCGAAGCCACCAGCACGCGGCCGGGGGCGCCAAAGGGGCTGACGGTCCCGGAAACACGGGCACGCGAAGGGATCGGACCGGCGATAAGGCGTATTCGTGACGGGCCAACCGGCAGGCTCTGCGAGACAGCGCGGACCGGCCACCCGCCAAAAAGCAGAGCCGGCGGGTCGCCCCGCCGGCTCTGCTTCGTCACTCGGTCGTCCGCCGCATCATCCGGTGGGCTCGCTGCCCTGGCAGTGTCGCCACAGCCAGCGGTTGTCGACCAGTTCGACCAGGCCGCCGAGACGGTAGGCGAAGAACTCCTCCGTCTCGTCGTCGTGCCGCACCAGGCCGTCCGCCTCGGCGAAGACGTAGGCCGTCGGGCCGTACTGGTGGATCGTGACCGTGGTGGGCTGCCACGAATAGGACTCGTCGCGAGCGAAGAGCTTGCCGAGCAGGGCGGCGACGCCGCCCCGATCGTTCGCGGCCTCGTCGCGTTCCGAACCGGCGTAGCCGATCTCGTCGTCGGGCACGAAACAGCCCAGCGCCGTGTCGAGATCGCGGGCCGCGAAGGCCTCGCTGAGATCGTGAACCGCCTGGATCGGTCCGCTCATGCGGCCACCTCTTTCTCCATCTCGGAGCCCTCCCGACCGGCGGCCACCGGCCCGGGGACCGTGGGCACACTAGCGATCGACTCGTCTGCCGCCGACCCGGGACCGGTCGACGGCAGACGACCGGGCGGAAACCCGTCCGGCCGTTCCAGGTAAACCCTGGTGGGGACCGGGTCGCCCGACAGGGAGTGCGACGTCATCCGTTCCGGGACCCGCATGCCGGGCAGGAACAGGAAGCCGAACGTGACCACGGCACCGAGCAGCCCGGCGCCGAGCAGGGTGTGCCGCACGCCGATCGCCTGCGCCACCGGGGCGGCCAGCGCGTACGAGAGCGGGAGCAGCGCGGTCGAGACGAACCAGTCCACGCTGGACACCCGGCCGAGCATCCCCTCGGGTACGAGGCGCTGCTTGGTCGTCGCCCAGGCCACCGTTCCCGCCGCCTCCAGGCCGTTGACCAGGACGCACGCGAGAGCGAGCTGCCAGGTGTGGGTGGCCAGGCCGTAGCCGGCCACGGCCAGCGTGGCGATCGCCCACGTGACGTACATGTAGGTGATGAACCGGCGCGGGATGCCGGCCCAGCCGACGAGCAGCGCGGCCGTGACCGCGCCGATGCCGCCCGAGGTGAGGATCAGGCCCAGCTGCCCGGCGGTGCCGTGCATGACGTGCTTGACCAGGTAGGGCAGGAGAACCTCGGTCGGGCCGACGAACAGCAGGTAGGTGAAGGTGGCCGAGAGGAACGTACCCCACAACCAGACGTGCCCGCGGACGAACGAGACGCCCTCTCTGATCTCCGCCCAGACGGACGGAACGTCATCCGAGGATTCCGCGGACGCGGGGAACTGGTGTGAATCGGGTACGCGAGAAATCGTACGTCTCATGATGAGCAGGCAAATCGCCGAGATGAGGAAAGTCCCGGCGTCGCCGGCGAGGGCCCAGCCCGAGCCGACGGCGGCGATGACCGCTCCGCCGAGGGCGGGGCCGAAGATCTGCAGACCGGCCGGCCGGACGAACTGGTCGAGCGCGTTGGCCGCGACCAGGTCCTCCTCCGGCACGATCCGCGGGACCAGCGCGTCGAACGCCGGTCCGAAGAAGCCGGCCGCGGCGCCGTAGACCGCGATGAGGCCGAGCACCATCCACAGGGACGTCAGTGTCCCGGTGATGCTGAGCACAGCCAGTACGGCCAGCACGGTGCCGCGCACGATGTCGCTGACCAGCATCACGCGCCGCGGGTCGAAGCGGTCGCTGACCACTCCCCCGAACAGCAGGGTGACCACCTGCGGGAGCGACAGCGCGACACCGACCGCGGACATCGCACGCGGCACCCCGAACAGCGTGTAGACCTGCCATGCGAGGGCGACGAGAAGCATCCCGTCGCCGACCAGCGAGACGCTCATGCCGGTCCACAGCATCCGGAACTGCTGGTGGCGCAGAGGCGCGAGCGGACCGGCGAGAGCCATCGTCAGCCCTCGGTCGTACGCAGCTTGCCGGCCCGCGCGAGCTCGGTGATGACGGCGTTCAGCTCGTCGATCTCCTCGTCGGTGTTGGCCGCGGTGAGCTGGGCCCGGAAGCCGACCTGGTCGCGCGGGACCAGCGGGTAGGCGGCCAGCGTGACGTAGATGCCGCGGTCCCAGAGCAGCTTGCCGACCGCGTCGATGTCCTCGCCGGCGGCCAGCGGCAGCTCGACGACCGGCGTGTTGCCGGTGTTCGGGGTGAAGACGCCGAGGGCCCGGACGTGGTCGAGCACCTTCATGCTCTTGCGGTACAGGTCGGCGCGGATCGCGTCACCCCGCTTCGCGTTGACCTCGAAACCGGCCAGGACGGTGGCCAGCGAGGCGGTCGGGGCCGGGCCCGAATAGAGGTACGGCGGGGCCGACACCTTCAGGTGGTTCTTCAGCCAGGTCGGCAGGGCCAGGAAGGCGAGCAGCGACGAGTACGACTTGGAGAAGCCGCCGACCAGCACGATGTTGTCGTAGGTCTCGCCGGAGTACTTGACGATCGCGTTGCCCCGGATGCCGTACGGCGATGTCTCGTTGGCCGCCCGCTCCCCGATGACCCCGAAGCCGTGCGCGTCGTCGACGTAGAGCAGTGCGCCGTACTCGCGGGCGACCGCGGCGAACGCCTTGAGGTCGGGCGCGTTGCCGGTCATCGAGTTGACGCCGTCCATCGCCACGATCTTGGCCTCGCCGACCGGCGCCGCCTTCAGGAGCTCGGCCAGGTGGGCCGGGTCGTTGGCCCGGAACCGCTGGACCGTGGCGCCCAGGCCGCGGGCGTACATCGAACCGTCGTAGATGGTCTTGTGGGCCTGCGAGTCGAGGAAGATGTGGCCCTTGCCGGCCAGGATCGGCAGCACCGACATGTGGATGTGGGTGATGGTCGGCAGCACCAGGGTGTCCGGCGCGTCCAGCAGCTCGGTCAGCTGCTCCTCGATCTGCGGGTAGAGCGCCGGGTTACCGAGCAGGCGGGACCAGCTCGGGTGGGTGCCCCAGCGCTTCACCTGCACGTCGATCGAGTCGATGATCTCCGGCTCGAGGTCGAAGCCGAGGTAGTTGCAGGACGCGAAGTCGGCGAGCCAGTGGTCGCCGACCCGGATCCGGCGACCCTTGATCTCCTCGATCGTCGCGTCGTACATCGGGTTGCCGCTGCGCAGCCGCTCGAGGTCGGCCCAGCGCTGCTCGCGCTTCACGAAATCCAGGCCGGATCCGGTGAGGGAGGCGAGGGTCATGTGGTTCCTTTCACCATGGGGTTTTCTTCAGAGGTGAGCCAGGCGCCCGCTTCCTGCGCGGTGACCGGCTTCGAGAACAGGTAGCCCTGTCCGTAGGGGCAGCCCATCCGGACCAGCGCGTCGCGGTGCTCGGCGAGCTCGATGCCCTCGGCGACCACGGCCAGATCCAGCGTGCGGGCCAGCGCGACAATCGTCTCGACCAGCGCCATCTGCTGCGGGTTGAGCAGGATGTCGTCGATGAACGACTTGTCGATCTTCAATACGTCGACCGGCATGTGGCTCAGGTAGCTCAGCGACGAGTAGCCGGTGCCGAAGTCGTCGATCGCGATGCGTACGCCGAGGGCCCGCAGCTCGCGCAGGTCACGCCAGACCTGGTCGGCGTCGTGCAGCACCAGGCTCTCGGTGATCTCGAGCAGCAGCCACTCGGGCCGGCTGCCGGTCTCGGCGAGCACCTCGCGTACCCGCTCGACGAAGCCGGGGTGGCGGAACTGCCGGGCCGACACGTTGACGCTGACGTAGCGCAGCAGGCTGTCCGGCGCCTCGGCCCGCCAGGCGGCGAACGTCTGCAGGGCCTCGCGGAGCACCCAGCCGCCGATCGTGACCACCGAGCCGTTCTCCTCCGACAGCTCGATGAACTCGTTCGGGCCGAGCAGGCCCCGCACCGGGTGCTGCCAGCGGACCAGCGCCTCCAGGCCGATCATCTCGCCGGTCGGCAGGTCGACGATGGGCTGGAACCGCAGGCGCATCTGGTCGCCGGGGACCGCCTCGTTGAGCGCCGACCGCATCTCCAGCCGGCGGATCATCGCGTGGTGGACCTCGTCCTGGTAGCGCTGCCAGGTGTTCTTGCCCTCGGTCTTGGCGCCGTACATCGCCACGTCGGCCCGGCGCAGCAGCTCCGAGATGCCCTCGGCCTCGCTGCTGGTGGCCACGCCGACACTGGCCGCGCCGTGCAGTTGGTGCTGGGAGCCGGTCGCGTCGGTGACGTCGATCGGCTCGGCCAGCGCGGCCACGATCCGGGCCGCGATCTCCTCCGCCTCGGCCGGGTCGTCGATCTGCTCGACCAGCACCGCGAACTCGTCCCCGCCGGTACGCGCGGCCGTGTTCACCGGGCCCACCACGTCGGTGATCCGCTTGCCGACCTCGACCAGCAACTGGTCGCCGGCCGCGTGCCCGAGGCTGTCGTTGATCTCCTTGAAGTCGTCCAGGTCGATGAAGAGCACGCCGACCAGCCGGTCGCCGTTCTCGGCGATCAGGGCCGCCTGCTGGAGCCGGTTCTGGAACAGGGCGCGGTTGGCCAGCCCGGTGAGCGAGTCGTGGTAGGCCTGGTGGGCCAGGTCGCTCTCCAGCCGGCGCCGCTCGGTGACGTCGCGGATGGTCACGACCAGGCCGCCGACCGCCGGGTCGTCGCGCAGGTCGCGGCAGCTCACCTCGACCTGCAGCAGCAGGTCCTCGCCGGAGAGCGCGGTCAGGTCGACGCCGTCGCGCGGGCCCTGGCCGTTGCGCACCTGGTCGATCAGGTGGCGCAGCTCGATGTGGTCGGTGCGGGCGATCAGGCCCTTCAGTGGGGTGCCGACCAGATCCGTACGCCCGAAGACCGGCAGGGCGGACGGGCTGGCGTACCGGATCAGCTCGTCGTCGCCGACGATCATGATGACGTCGGACGCGCTCTGGATGAGCGCCCGGAAGTAGTCCTCGCTGTTGCGGCGGGTGACCTCGTCGGTGAGCACGATCCGCTCGACCGCCATGGTTCCCTGGTTCATCAACGACTCGAAGGCCGGCTGGATGATCGCCAGCAGGTCCTCGTCGGCGGCCAGGAAAGCCTGCTTGCGCCGGTTCGGGCTGCCCTGGCGCCGGCCCGCGGTGACGATCTCGGCGGTGAGCACCTGCTCGAAGTCCTTCAGCACCGTCTTGATGTCGTCGTCCATCTCGCCGACCGCGTGTTGCTCGACGGCGCCGGGACCGGTGCGCAGGTCCTCGGCCTCGGCGTCGACGCCGCGCATGTGGAAGACGTACGACCGGCCGGCCGGGATCATGTCGTCGACCGCCTTGCGGAGCGCGGCCGCGGCCTCCACCTCGGTGCCGGCGGCGACCAGGTCGGCGCCGCTCAGCCGGAGCGTGCGCTCGCGGCCCGCGGTCTCCCGCTGCCCCTTGAGCAGGCCGGCGACGCGGCCCATGACCAGCAGGAACATGGCGGCCGAGGCGGTCGCGATCATCGGGGCGTCGTGGATGCCGCCGCCCAGGTCCTCGACCAGCAGCACGGCCGGCGCGATGAGGGCGGCCAGCGACATGGCGACGATGCGGCGGCCACCCGGCGCCTTCGGCCGCTCCTGCTGGTCGGTGAGCCGGCGCATGGACGGGTGCAGGGCCGACAGCGCGGTGGCGGCGTAGAACAGCACCCAGCCGGAGTCGGTCGGGCCGCCGACGTGCCACGTGCCGGCGAGCTGGCGCAGGCCGTAGAGCACGTCGGTCACGAGCAGGCTGGTGATCCCGCCGCCCAGGATGGTGAGGGCGAGCGGCTTGCGGCCGGCGTCGGTCAGCAGGCGGGCGAGCATGGCCAGGGCGAGCACGTCACCCAGCGGGTAGCCGACCGAGGTCAGCTTCTCGGCCATGGTCAGGTCACCGTTGTGCACGTACGGCGCGATCAGGAACACCCACGCGAGCAGGCCCAGTCCGGCCGTCGGCACCAGCGCGTCGAGCAGCGCGGCCCGCTTGTCGGTGCCCGAACCCACCCGGATGAAGATCAGCAGGGCGACGGCGAGCATCGGGTAGACCAGCAGATAGAACGCGTCGGCCAGCGACGGGAACGGATTCGCCCGGCCCAGGTAGTCGGTCAGGACGTTGTAGGTCGTGTCACCGGCGGTGAAGCTGACCAGGACGGCGGACAGCAGATACCAGGGCAGCTTCTTCGAGGGCCGGTTCAGGCGTACGCCCACCAGCACGCCCGCCGCGGCGGACAACCCGATCGCCGCCCAGGTGAACATGCTGATCGCCGGGAAGCAGTAGAAGACCGTCAACAGTGCGACCATCCAGCCCGCGAAACAGGCTTGCAGGCGCGCCGCGGCACTCATCGGTGCTCCGATCTTCCGGGGGAACATGTGCCACCCAGATCGGCATGCCGGACGCCGGCTCAACCAACCGCCGGCGCCCGCAACCCAACCGCAACTCCGTCAGCTCATGCGGGTGAGCGCCGTCCGCAGCCGGTCGAAGTCGCGGCGCCGCCGCTCCAGCGTCGCCGCCAGCGCGACCAGCAGCAGTCCCGCCGCGGCGAGCGGAATCCACCGCGGAACCAGATCCCAGACCTGCGCCAGCTCGTGCAGCGCGACCAGAGCCAGCGCGCCCCCGCCGACGACGACCGGCGCCTGGAGCCGGACGCGGGCACCGGCCAGCAGAATCGCCAGCCCGGCCAGCCCGAGCAGCAGGCGCCGCGGGTACTGGCCGTCGCTCCCGGCGATCGACGCCAGACTCGGGAGCAGCCCGGCGGCCAGCGCCGGGCCGTAGGCGGCCCAGCTCGTGAGCTCCCGCTGCCGGCGGCGGGCCAGGACACCGGCCAGCAGGGCGACGGCCGCGGCCGGAACCGAGTACGCCTCGACCAGCCCGACGTGATGCACGACCATCAGCCAGCACCACCCGGCCAGCTCGGCCGACCCGGCGGCGACCAGGTAGGCGTCCCGGCGATCACGGCGCAGCGCCCGCACGGCGAGCGCGGCACCCCAGACGAACCAGACCACCGCCGGCGCCGTGCGCTCACCGCCCAGCGTGAGCAGTAAGGACAGGGCCGCGGTGGCGTGCGCGGCGGCCTCGACCGCCCGGGACTCGAGATGCCGCGCCGTGCGGTGCAGAAGCCAGGACAGCGCAAGGGTCCCGGCCGCCACGCCGAGAACCGGGAACGCGTCGTCGCCCGGTGCCACGTTGTGTACGACGCCGATGCCGGCGGCGACCGCGCAGAGCCAGCCGATCACCCGGGCCGTCCGGGTGCGGCCGGCGACGCCGACAACCGCGGCGGCGATCAGGACGGCACCTTCGGCGGCGGTCAGGACGGGCCGGCTCGGGGTGGTGCCGGCCAGGCCGGCCCCGGCCAGGAGGAGGGAGATCACCGGGATTCCGTACGGGGTGGGGGCCCGGAGAGCGGCCGCCACGAGTCCGGCGAGACCGAGTAGGAGTTCCGCCGCTGGAAGACAGGGCCACGGGACGCCTGCCGCGGCGAGCGCGAGCGCGGCGGTGAGGGCCAGAAGGCCGGTGGCTCTCTTGATGACCCTCGGCGTGGCGGCGGTTGCGAGCAGGACGGCGATGGCGGCCGAGGCCGGGACGTCAGGGGTCTGCTTCACGAAAAGGAGGCGCCAGACGGGCTCAGCGGTGGCGGTCACCAACGCGGCGGCGGGGAGGAACGCCGCGAACCAGCCGGCGCGGTCGGCGGCGAGGAAGGACAGGGTCAGGAGCGCCACGCCGGCGTAGATGCCGACGGAGTCACCGGCCGGGACCGCCCAGGTGGGGGCCACAGTGATCGGCAGGAGGGCGGCGGCCAGGGCGAACGGGCGGAGGTCACCCAGGCGGCGGCCCCGGAGGCGGAGCGCCAGAGGCGGGAGCAGCGCGGCGGCCAGGGCGATCCGGGGCGGCCAGAGCGGCGACGAGGTCAGGGCAGCGGTGGTCGCCCAGGCAATGGCCGGGAGGGTCAGGAGGCTGACGAAGACGCCCGGACCGGCCAGCTCGATCCGGCGCGGGCCGCGGCGGGTCAGGAGGGTGACGGCGACGGCGAGGGCGGCGAGCGCGGTGAGGGTCGCGGCGGCCACGGCTGCGTTGCCGAAGGCCGCGGTCACCCCGTGCGCGGTCAGGAGCAGGGCCGCGACGAGCTCGCTGCTGTAGGTGAAGGGGGCTGCGGGCGTGGCCGAAGGGACGGCTGGGGCATTCGCTGCCGATGCGGGCGCCGGCGAAGCAGGCATCCCCACGGCAGACTCTGCCGATGCGGGCGGCGGCGAAGCGGGCGGCGCCCAGAAGGCGGCGAGCGACGGGGCGCGGTAGCGGGTGGCCGGGAACAGGGCCGCCGCTGTGGCCGCCAGGTCGAGGATCGGGGCGGTCCACCACGGCAGGTGCAGGGCGGCCGGGACGGCCAGGACGGTCAGCGTGCCGGCGGACAGAACGGTCAGGCGGCGCCACGCGGAGGGAACCGTGACGGCGACCGCGGCGGCCAGGCTCGCCAGGGCCGGCAGCAGGCTCGGGTCGGCGGCGGGGACGAGTGTGGTCAGGGTGGCGTTGAGCGGAGGACGCGCGGTATCCAGGGTGTCAACGGCATCCGAGACGCCGGCTCCGAGCGCGGCCACGGCGAAGGGGAACAGGGCGATGCCGGCCCCGATCTGAACGCCCCGGCCGACGACGCGGTCAAGCCAGACGGACCGGACCGTTGCGGCCAGGATGGCGACGCCGAGAAGGGCGAGCGAGTCGGCCAGGAAGACCTGCCCCGGGGCGACCAGCACCGCCATCCGGACGGCGATCACGGCGACCTCGACAACCATCAGCGCGGCGAAGATGGCGCGGGCCACGCGCAGAACCGAAGCGGCGTCAGGTGTCGCGGCGGAGCGGTCGGCCGGCCCCTTCAACTGGGGGGCGAGGAAAGCGAGCGCGGTCAGCGGGAGGGCCGCCGTCAGGAGGAGCGCGGCGCCGGCGACTGTGGCGCGGCCCAGGGTTTCGGCTGAGAGCAGCGCCGTCAGGGCCAAGGCGCCGGTCGGCAGCAAGGCCGCACCCGCGAGCAACCCGCCCATGATGCGGAGGGGGCCGCGGGCCAGGACCAGCACGGTCAGGTCGAGTGCCAGCACGCCCGCGTAGGTGTAGGCGTGGCCGGCCGCCGCGAAGCCCGCCGGGACCAGCAGCAGCGGCAGGACCGGCTGGGCGAGGAGCAGCGCCGCGAAGCGGGGGCCGGTCAGGCGCGGGAAGGCGAGCGCGGTCAGGGCGGTCGCGGCGACTACCAGGGCGGCGTAGGACCAGGGTGACAGGCGGGTGACGTCGAGCAGGTTGACGTACCAGGCGGCGTAACCGTCCAGCAGAATCAACAGCAGGCCGATGGCGGCGAAGGTCTCGGCGGTCGCGGCCAGGCCGCGGCGCACGGCCGGCGGGGGTACGGCGAGGGCCGCGCCCGTGAACGCGGCCAGCACAGCGGCCCGGCCGCCGACGCCGAACTGGGCCCAGGCGACGGCGGTGAAGACGATCGCGGCCACGGCCAGGAGCAGGCCGCCGAGCAGGAACAGCGAGTTCTGGATCCACTTGGTCGAGGCGTCGGCGCGAGCTGGGGACGCGCCGCCGTCCACCCGGGACGCATCGCGGCGAGGCCGAGGCGTGCTGCGGCCATGCGGGCCGGGCTCAGCGCCGCGAGGCTGAGGGGCGTTGGGGTCGTGTGAACGGGACGCATCGGCGCGGGGCGGGGTGGCGCCGAGAGGGAGGCCGGTGACGGCCGGCGATTGGGCTTGGGCGACTTCGGCGCGTACCTCGGCCGCAGCCGCCGCCCGGCGCACCCAGGTCTGCTTCAGCTCTCCGTCGAGCCGCTGCGCCGTCAGGCGGGCGGCCGTGAGCCGCGTCGTGAGTTCGGCGATGACGCCGTCGAGGCGGACGACCTCGAGCGCGAGCCGGTCGGGACCTCGACCGCAGGCAGGGCAACCGGCCTCGCTGGACGCGGCCGCTCCGCAGAAGGGACAAGGGTAGGTCACATGGCGATCCTGGTCGGCCGGACGGTCCGAGGGTTGAGCACGCATACCTAAAACCCACCGCGATGGTCGAGACCCGGGCGGCCCGCGAGACCTGCGAAAATCCTTACGAGGCAGACGGCGCCGCTGTCAGCAGGGGCAGCTTCCCGGCCGCGGGCGAGTTCGGCGGAGCGGTGAAGACGACCAGCACCTGGCCGACGCCGGTGTGGTCGAGGATCTGCACGTCGAGGTCGATCGGGCCGGTCAGCGGGTGCAGCACGGTCTTGGTGCCCGAGCGGCAGATGGCCACCCGGTGTTCCAGCCAGTACCGCTCGAACTCGGCGCTCCGCCGGCGCAGCAGCCCGATCAGTCGGCCGGCTCGCGGGTCTCCGACGGTCGCCGCCCGGGCGCGCAGGTTGGCCACCCGGGCGCGGCCCTCTTCCTCGTGCTCCTCGGCCGGGTGCATGGCCCGCGTGGACGGGTCGGTGAACCAGCGGTAGGTCGTGTTGCGTTCGTCACCGGTCAGCCCGGTGGTGTCGCCCATCAGCGCCGAGGCGGCCCGATTCTGCAGCAGGCTGTCGCCGATCATGCTCATCACCGCGGCCGGGGAGTCGCCCAGGTTCTCCACGATCTGCCGCAGCCCGGGGTCGACGACATCGGTCAGCACCGGGCCGGTTCGGAGCGGGCGCTCGGCGAGCCGGTAGAGGTAGTCGCGCTCGTCCGGGGTCAGCTCCAGCGCCCGCACCAGCGACGCCACGACCTGCGCGGACGGCGGCCCGATGCGCGCCTGCTCGAGCCGGCGGTAGTAGTCGGCCGAGACCGCGGCCCGGGCGGCCACCTCCTCGCGCCGCAGGCCGGCCGTGCGGCGGCGGGCGCGCGGCTCGTCCGGCTGGAGCGCGGCCCGACGGGAGCGCAGAAACGAGGCCAGCTCACGCGAACTCACCGGGCCATTCTGACTGTTCATCGTCAGCGGGGCACAGACGCTCCCCTGGTAAGGGCGGCCACGGTCGGTGATGGTCGCCGCATGACAACGATGATCAGGCCCGGCGATGCCGGCTACGACGAGGCCCGTACGACCTGGGCTCTCGTCGCTGACCTGCGGCCGGCCGCTATCGCGTTCCCCACCAGCGTGGCCGAGGCCGCCGAGGTGGTCCGGCTGGCAACTACCGAGGGTATGCGGGTCGCGCCGCTCAGCACCGGCCACAACGCGTATCCGCTGGGCGATCTGAGCGGCAGCGTGCTCGTTCGCATGTCGAGCATGCCGGCTATTTCCGTCGCGCCGGAGGATCGCCGGGCCCGGGTCGAAGCCGGAGCGCTCTGGGGGCCGATCGCCGAGCGGGCGAGTGCCCACGGCCTCGCCGCCCCGCACGGCTCGTCGCCGGACGCCGGGGTGGTCGGCTACACGCTCGGCGGCGGCATCAACTGGTACGGCCGGTCGAGGGGGCTGGCCGTCAACAGCGTCACCGCGGTCGAGCTGATCACCGCCGACGGCTCGCTGGTGCGGGCCGACGCCGAGCACGAGGCCGACCTGTTCTGGGCGCTGCGCGGAGGCGGTGCCGCGAACTTCGGCCTGGTCACCTCGCTGGAGTTCGCGCTGTTCGAGCTGAAGTCGGTCTACGCCGGAATGATGCTGTGGGACCAGCGGGACGCGCACCGGGTACTCACCCGCTTCCAGGAGGTGGTGTCGGACGCGCCGGAGGAGATGACCCTGTCGTACCGGCACATGAACTTCCCGCTGATCCCCGAGGTGCCGGAGCCGTTCCGCGGGCGCAACCTCGTGATCATCGACGGGGCGGTCCTCGGATCGTCTCCGGAAGAGAACGTCAGGCCGTTCCACGAGCTGAAACCCGAGGTCGACACGTTCGCCGAGGTCCCGCCCTCGGCCGTGGTCCGCATCCACATGGACCCCGAACACCCGACGCCCGGCTGGGGCCGGTCCGCGCTGCTGGACGACTTCCCGGCCGCGGCGGTGGACCGGCTGATCGAGGTGGCCGGCCCCGGCTCCGGCAACGACCTGGCGCTGGCGGTCGAGGTCCGGCACCTGGGCGGCGCGATGGCCCGGCCGGTCGCCGGCGGCGGTGCGCTGAGCGCGATCGACGGCCAGTTCCAGCTCGTCTCCGGCGGCATGATGATCGGCGGTTTCGCCGAGCAGACTCTGCGGCACACCCAGCGGGTCATCGACGGCCTGGGCGAATGGTCGCGCGGCCGTGAGTATCTGAACTTCCAGGAGGAGAGGGTCGACCCGGGCCGGGCGTTCGGCTCCGGGGTCCTGGACAGGCTGCGGGCGGTCCGTGATCAGGTCGACCCGGGCCGCCTGTTCCAGGCCAACCACGAGCTCTGAGCTACCCGCGGAGACCCCGGTCGGCGAAGTCGATCAGCCACTCGAAGCTCTCGTCGACGTCGGCCGACCACTGGAAGCCGCCGGCCGACTGGAGCGTGGCGAAGCCGTGCAGCAGGCTGCGTACCGTCCGCAGCGCGTGGTCGGTGTTCTCGGGTTTGATCGGATAGGACCGGAGCACGGCCCGGAACGCGTCCAGGGCCCGGCTGCCGGCGGCGGCGAGGCTGTCGTCGGCCACCAGAGGGATCGTGGCCGCATAACGACCGGGGTGGGCCAGCACGTAGTCACGAAAGGCACGCGCCGCCGCGGCCAGCGCGTCGCGGCCCGCACAGCCCTGGATCGCGGTGCCGATCGCGCCGGCCGCCTCGTCCAGGGCGAGGGCCGCGATGCGCCGGTTCAGGTCGTCCTGGCCGGCGATGTGCTTGTAGAGCGACGGGGTGCGCACCCCCAGTCGTTCGGCCAGCAACCCCATCGTCAGGTTGGCGAACCCGACCTCGTCGGCCAGCGCCGCCCCGGCCGCCGCGACCGTGGCCGCGTCCAGTCCCGCCCTAGGCACGGGCCACCTCCAGGATCAGCTCGACCACCCGCTCGGGGTACTGCGCGTGCGGGTAGTGCCCCGCGCCCTCGATCATCGCAAGGCGCCCGCGGCCGGCGGGCAGCGCGGCGACGATCGCCCGGCCCTCGGCCTCCGGGTCGGCCCAGTCGGGGTCGAGGGTGCCCTCGACGATCAGCACCGGGCACCGCACGTTCGGCAGCTGGGCCCCGGCGTCGGCCGGCGGGGTCCGGCCCATCTTCTGCATGGCCTTCATGCGGCCGGGCTCGCGCATCATCGCGTCGATCGCGGCCAGGCGGGCATCCCAGTCGGCCGGCCGCCGCCCCGGGTAGGCCACGTCGAGGTAGTCGCGCCAGATCCGGACACTGCCGAAGATGCCGGTGCCGAGCAGTCGAAGCGCGCCCTTGCGGTAGCGGCCGTTCGTGAAGTCGCCGAGCCGGATCTGCTGCTTCCGCGTGAACGGCGCCAGCTCGACGACGGCGGTGATCAGCGATGGCTCCAGCGCGGCGGCGATGGTCGCGGCCCCACCCGAGATCGAGTGCCCGACCAGAACGGCCGGATCCCCGAGGTGGCTGATCAGGGCGATCAGGTCACCCGCGATTTCCGTACGCGAGTAGCTGTCCCACACCGCACTCGACTCCCCGCACCCTCGCAGGTCGACCGCGGCGACCCGGTAGCCGGCCTCGACCAGCGCCGGCATCACGAACCGGTAGGCCTCCCGGCTGTCGCCCATCCCGTGCGCGAGCACGATCAGCGGCCCCGCGCCGGCCACCTCGTACGCCAGCGTCCCGCCCTTGACATCCAGCTTCATGACAACCTCCGGTGTGGCTAACGTCGTTAGCCAAAAGCTAATCCCGTTAGCTGGAACTGTCAACATGGCAAGATGCGACCGTGATCACGGTTGCCGATTGCGAGCGCGTACAGACCGAGTGGTTCCGCTACCGGGCCACCAACCTCGGCGGCGCCGTCTGGGAGGACGGCCCGCTGACCTGGACCGACGGCCCGGACGGCCGGAATCTGATGTTCCCGTCCACCCTGACCGACGCGACGCTCCTGCGCGGCCTGCTGCGCGCCGGCACCCGGCCGGTCGGCGCCTGGCTGAGCCTCGACGTCGACCCCGCTCCCCTGCTCCGGGCCGGTTTCGAGCGCGGCTGGTCCCCGTGGTGGATGGCCGCCGACCTCACCGGCATGACCGCCGCCGACCCGCGCGTCGAGCTGCAGACGTCCTCCACCGACTACGAGGGCGAGCACGCTTCCTACGCCGGCCAACTGGCGGTCACCCGGCTGCGGCCCACCCGGGCCTGGTACGCCGCCGCGTACGACGAGGGCCGCTTCGCCGGCCGCGCCTGGTCCTTCGCCTCCTCCTCCGGCCTGGCCGGGGTCTTCGACATGGCCGTCTGGCCGCCCTTCCGCCGCCGAGGCCTCGGCACCGCCCTGTTGAGAGCGGTCTGCGTCGCCTCGGGCGCCCAGCGGGCGATCCTCAACGCCACCGGTGAGGGCAAGCTCCTCTACGAGACGTGCGGCTTCCGCCCGATCGGCGAGGGCATCACCTACTGGCGTCACTGATCCGTGGTCAGGCCTCGGCGAGCCGGGCGGCCAGCGCGCGCAGCTCGTCCCGCAGCGCCTCCGGCTGCTCGACCCGCAGCGGCAGTCCGAGGCCGGCGAGCATCCGGGCGGCGCCGTCGAGGTGCTCGGCCCGGGTCTCCAGCCGTACGCCGCCCGGCACCTCGGTCAGCGTGCCGACGCCGGCCGGCAGGCGCCCGCGGAGCGAGGCCAGGTCGGTCCGCAGCACCACGCTGACCTGGTGGGCGTAGGGCACCGCGGCCAGGCCGGCGAGCACCTGCGCGGTCGGGTCGAAGCCGGCCGGCACCTCGAACGCGCCCTCGCGCGGCCGGACCGAGTCGACCCGGTCGAGGCGGAACGTGCGCACCGCACCGCGCGCGTGGTCGAACCCGGTCGCATACCAGCGGCCCGAGTGGAACACCAGGCCGTACGGATCGAAGCGGCGTCCTTCGCCGGCCCCGCGCCAGCTCGTGTAGTGCATCTGGACCGGCCGGCCGTGCCGGGCCGCCTCAGCGAGGACGAGCAGCACCCCGGCCTCGGGCGGCGCGGCGTTCCGCATCGGCGCGGTGACGTCGAGCTTGGCCAGCAGCGCGTCGATCCGCCGGCCGAGCGCGGCCGGCAGCACCCGGCGGATCTTCGCGGTGGCGCTGTCCGCGGCCGCCTGCTCGGCCGTGACCAGCCCGCTGCGGCGCCCGGCGACCAGGCCGAGCAGCACCGCCACCGCCTCGTCGTCGGTGAGCATGAGCGGCGGCAGTTTGTATCCCGGGGCCAGCCGGTATCCGCCGTACCGCCCTCGCCGCGCCTCGACCGGAATGCCGAGGTCGGACAGGTGCGTGGCGTACCGCCGGACGGTCCGCTCGTCGACACCGAGCCGCTCCGCCAGCGCGCCGACGGTCATCGAGCCGCCCCCTTGCAGGATCTCCAGCAGGGCGAGCACGCGGGCGGTCGGCCGGGTCATGAACATCCCTGGTTTATCCGGGCGGATACTGTCCGGTATCGATCGTAGCCTCGACCGCATGACGACCTTTGTCCTCGTTCCCGGTTTCTTCCTCGGCGGCTGGTCCTGGCGGCCGGTGACCGACACGCTCCGAGCGCACGGCCACGACGTCTACCCGCTGACCCTCACCGGCCTGGCCGAGCGCTCCCACCTCGCCGCGCCGCCGGTCGACCTCGGCGTGCACACCGACGACGTCGTCAACCTGCTGCGCTGGGAGGACCTCCACGACGTCGTGCTGGTCGGCCACAGCTACGGCGGGCTGGTCACCACCAACGCCGCCGACCGGGTGCCCGACCGGGTCGCCCGCCTGGTCTACGTCGACACCGGCCCGCTGCCCGACGGCGCCGCCCAGGCCGACTTCGCCGGCCCCGAGCAGGCGGCCCGTGACCGCGCCGTCGTCGACGAACAGGGCGACGGCTGGCTGCTGCCACCCCCGCCGTGGGCCGCCCTGGCCGCCGGCGTCGAGGGCGTCGACGAGGCGACGCTGCACCGGCTGGCCGAGTTCGGCACGCCCCAGCCGTACGCCACCGCCACCGCGCCGATGCGGCTGACCGGCGCCTGGGAGAAACTGCCGCGCTACTCGATCACCTGCAGCTTCACCGTGGCCCAGATCGAGGCACTGGCGGCGAGCGCACCGCTCTTCCGCCACATGGCCGGCGACGACTGGCACTACGCCGAACTGCCCACCTGGCACTGGCCGATGTTCAGCCGCCCGGCCGACCTCGCCGCCCTCCTGCTGGCCGGCTCCTGACCCCGGCCGGATCGCGCATCGCGGCCACGAGCACCGCGGCCGCGCCGAGCAGGACGCCCGACCACCGCAGGTGGGCCGCCGTCCATTGCGGGCCGGTGCCGACCAGCATCGGCGCCCGGGAGATCGACGTCGCCAGCAGCAGCACCGCCAGGAGCGCGGGAGTGGTGATGATGCCGGGGTGCTCGACGCCGTGCCGGCGGCCGCAGGCGGCCACCGCCCAGACCAGGGTGAGCGCGGCGGCGAGCTCGACCGTGAGGCCGAGACCGAGGGCCCACCGATCGCCGGCCGGTGCGGAGGGAAGCAGGCGAATCAGCATCACCGTCCACGGTGGTGCCACCGCCACCACCGCACAGCCGATGCGCAGCCCGAGCCGCCGGGCCAGGCCGTACGGGCTGGCCTGCAGCGTGACCGCCGCGCCGTCGTCGAGCACGTAACCGCTGCCCAGCGCCAGCAGCAGGCCCAGCGTGCGCAGGTCTCCGGCGACGTCGTGGGTGCCACCGCGACGGGCGACCAGGAGCACCACGACCGCGGCGACGCCGGGCCCGAACGGGGCCAGTCGCAGGCTGCGCACCAGGTGGCCGCTGCGGACGAGCTCCCACGCCACCGAGGCTGTCATGGCAGCTGGAGCCAGCCCAGAACGAGGGTAGTGGCCAGGACCGGCAGGCCGACGACGGCCAGGCGGGTCCACTGGGCGCGGTCGCGGTAGACCGCGGCAACGACGGCGCAGGCGCAGAGCCCGGCCAGATAGGCGGCGTGCAGCCACGGTTCGCCCGGAACCGGCGCCCGGTTCTCGAAGGTGGTTCCGGTCGTCCACCACATCCACCAGATGCCGGAGTCGAACCGGCCGAACACCACGAGCGCGCCCATGGTCGCGGCGGCGAACGTGATCAGCACGCCGCCGGTGAAGGGCAGCCACCGGGCGGCGAGCACGCCGAGCAGTCCGGCCCCGGCGAGGACGAACGGCAGCTGGGCGAGCTCGCCCGCGGTCATCTGGTCGTCAGGCGAAATGGTGTTGAGGCTGTCGATGAGAGCCATGGCGGCCACGCCGATCACGCCCGCTGCGGCCAGGGGAAGCGCGATGCCCAGGCACATCGCCCAGGTCCGGCGCGTGTCCGTGGTCGGCGTGACGCTCAGCATCTCCTCGGCCCGGCTGCGGCGGGCGCCGCCGGCGACCAGGTTGGCCGCGAAGAGGACGAACAGGGGACCGAAGAACGCGATGGCGATGAAGATCGTCGAGTACCAGTAGCTGGCGTTCCGGCCGTCGCTCGCCCCGTCGGCGGCGGAGGTCGCGGCGACGACGACGGGAATCAGCCACGTCACGGGTTGCCGGACAAGGCGGCGGCTCTCCCGGCCGACCAGGGGCGCCCGGTGGGAAACGGCGGTCATCAGCGGGTGACCTCCAGCTCGGATCCGCCCATGAGCAGGAGGTACGCGTCCTCCAACGTGGGTGCGATCAGCTCCGCGCCGGCCGGTGGATCGCCCACGTTGCGGTAGGCGCCCTCACCGGTGCGCCACGCCGCAAGCGCGGCCGGCGACCGTTGCCCGTCCGCCCACACCCGTCCTTCGGCCCGTGCGGTCAGCTCGGCCGGGGTGCCGGTGAACCGGGGCCGGCCCTGGTGGATCACGGCGATCCGGGTGCACAGGGCGGTGATGTCCTCGGTCTGGTGGCTGGACATGACCACCGTGCGTCCCTCACCGGCGTGCGAGATCATCTCCCGGAAACGCAGCCGCTGCTCGGGGTCGAGGCCGACCGTCGGCTCGTCGAGGACGAGCAGGCCGGGATCGCCCAGCAGGGCCTGGGCCAGCCCGACCCGCCGGCGCATCCCGCCGGAGAGGGCCCGGATCCGCTTGGCGCTGACCGGTTCCAGTCCGGCCAGCGCGATGACCCGGCGGACCTCGTCGTGGCGGGGACGCCGGTCGGTCATCTCCTTGAGGATCGCCACGTAGTCGATGAACTCGAAGACCGTGAAGCCCCGGTGGAAACCGGCGTCCTGCGGCAGGTAGCCCAGGCGCTCGCGGATCCGGGTGCGGTCGTCGGGGCGCGACGGGTCCCGGCCCAGCAGCGTCACCGTGCCCCGGTCCGGCGCCAGGACGGTGGCGATGATCCGGAGCAGGGTCGTCTTTCCCGCCCCGTTCGGACCGAGCAGCCCGGTCACCCCGGGGCCGGCCTCGAAGTCGACGCCGTCGAGCGCCGTCGTGCGGCCGAAGGATCTGGTCGCGTCGTGCACGCGTACGGTGGTCATGCGCTTCTTCCCAGCTTGATCGTGACGGTGTGGCGGGTGACGGCGAGCCAGGTGCCGCCGGCGAGGGCGATGGCGAGCCAGAAGACTTGGGCGCCGGCGCCGAAGGCGAGGTCGAGGCGACCGGCGACGGCGGTCGGGGCGGTCAGCAGCACCCACGCCGTGCCCACCACCCCGACCGCGACGATGGGGGTCAGGCGGCCGGTCAGGCCCAGCGCGGCGCCGGTGAGCCCGGCGGTGGGCAGGAGCCAGGCGACGGCCGGCCAGTTCGAGCCCGGCAGCGCGAGCCCGGCCAGGGCCACGATCGGCACGGTGACCGCCAGGACCGCGGCCGTGCGGATCAGCAACAGCCGCAACCCCGAGATCGGCGCGGCCAGCCCGATCTCCCGGGTCGGATCGAGGCCGCCGGCGAAGGCGACCGCGACACCGGCCAGCGGCCCGAGCGGGGCGACCACGAGAAACATCCGCAGGAAGCGCTCGTCGACCTGAGCCGCCCCGGCCGCGAGCGCGAGGACGCCCGCGACCGCCAGCAGCCACGGCCCCCGCAGGGTCGGCGTCGCGGCCACGAGGCGCGCCGTCGCCTCGCCCACGCCGAGCCGGACCAGCATCCGTTCCGGCCGACTCCGCCGGGGCGCGTCGATCCGGTCGGCCACCTCGTGCCAGATTGCCTCCACCCGGCGGTCATCCACATAGGACGCCAGCACGTCCCGACAGACGGCGCACTTCATCAGGTGCGCTTCGGCGGAAGCCGCCAGATCGGGCGGGACGGCCTCCCGCCCGTATCGGCGGATTGCCTCCGGATCCAGGTGCCATGCGGTCATCGCAACCTCCCCGTCATGCCAGCCGCTCCCGCAACAGGGCACGGGCGCGCATCATCCGTGTCTTGACCGTGCCGGGCGGGATGCCCAGCAGCTGAGCGGCCTCCCGGGTCGTCAGTCCGTCGAGGACGGTCGCCTGGACCACGGCCCGCAGCTCCGGGGACAGGCTCACCAGGGCCGCCCCGACGTCGCCGTACTGGACGGCGAGCAGCACGTGCTCCTCGGCCGAGGTCTCGACGCCGCCGAACTCGGTCAGCTCATCGGCCGGCGGCCGGCTGCGCCGCAGCGCGTCGACCAGACGGCGGATGCCGATTCCCCAGATCCACGCGGCCACCTCACCCCGGCCGTCCCACCGGCCGGCCGACCGCCAGACCACCACGAACGTGTCCTGCACGACCTCATCGACGAGCTCCGGCGACGAGCAGCGCCGCCCGAGCCGCACCAGCAGCCACGGCAGGTGGCGCCGATAGAGCTCAGCGAACGCCTCCCGGTCGCCGTCCGTGATCGCCGCGAGGAGCCGGGAGTCGTCCCGCGGATCCGACGGTCGCGTCAGCATGCGCGACCTCCCGGCAGGCCACCGACGCAGCTTCCATCCACACCCTGTTCGTCGTGTCGAACGGGGCTAACGGTTCACGAACTGCGATCAGGAACTGCGATCAGGAACTGCGATCAGGAACTGCGATCAGGTTGCCGACAGGACGTCGACGACGAAGCGGAGCGCGCCGGCCGGCTGCCCGCCGCTCGGAGCGTCGCCGTACGCCAGGCCGGCCGGGATGTCGAGCTGCACCCGGCTGCCCACCTTGACCCCGATCAGCCCCTGGTCCCAGCCCTTGATGACGTTGCCCGCCCCGACCTGGAAGCTGAACGCCTCGGAGCGGCTCCAGGACGAGTCGAACTCCTTGCCGTCGGCGTAGGTGACGCCGACGTAGTTCACGTTGATCGTCTGACCCGACCGGACCGCCGGGCCGGTGCCCGGGATGAGGGTCGTCGTCTTGAGCCTGGTGACGGTGCCCTGGCCCGCGGTCGCCGCCGGCTTCCTGCTCAGGGCCGGGTCGGCCCCGGCCGGCACCGGCGGAAACGCGGCACTCGGGCTGGGGGCGGCCGCCGCACTCGCGGTCGCGGCGGCCGGGATCGAATTCGACGACGACTGGCCGATCCACACGCTCAGCCCGACGACCAGAGCCAGCACGACCAGCGCGGAGCCACCGACGGTCAGCGTCTGGCGGCGCTTCTCCCTCGCCCGGGCGCGTGCCTTGGCCGCCTTGGCCTCGGCCCGCTTCTCCGCCTTCGTCTTGAGCGGCGGTCCGCCGGCGTACCCGCGCGGCGAAGCGGCGGCGGCACGCGGGGCAGCCGCTGGTCGGCGGCTCGTTACGGGATCGGGCACCGTCCGACAATACGACACCCGCCCGGACGTCAGTCGGCGGAGCCCAGCAGCGAACGGGTGATGTTCTGCGCCTCGTCGAGCATCTCGTCGGCGGCGTGGACGAGATCGTCGTCGGCGGCATCCCGCTCGGCCTCGGCGGCGATCAGCACGGCCCGGCGCACCAGCTCCTTGATGAACGAGGCGGTCATGCCCTCGGTCCGGGTCGCGACCTCGTCCAGCACGGCCGGCGAGAAGCGGATCGTACGGGCGTAGCGAGCCAGCAGCAGCCGGCGGGCGCCCTGATCGGGCAGCGGAACCTCCACCGCCAGATCCACCCGGCCGGGCCGCTGGGCCAGGGCCGGTTCCAGCACGTCGACCCGGTTGGTGGTGAGCAGGAAGGCCACGTCGGCGTCGTCGCTGAGCCCGTCGAGCGCCTCCAGCACCTCGAAGAGCAGCGGCTGGGCGCCCGGACTGAAGTCGCGGTTCTCGGCCACCAGGTCGCAGTCCTCCAGCACGACCAGGGCCGGCTGCAGAGCGCGGGCCATCCGGGTGGCGTCGGAGACGAACTGGATCGACGGGCCGGACAGCAGCACCACGGTCAGATCGGGCAGCGCCCCGAGCAGGTAGCGCACGGTGTGCGTCTTGCCGGTGCCGGGCGGACCGTAGAGCAGCAGGCCGCGCTTGAGGTGCTGGCCGGCCGCGCGCAGCCGGTCCCGGTGCCGGGCCACCCCGGCGACGTGCCGGTGCAGCCGGTCGAGCAGGCCGGCGGGCAGCACGATGTCCTCCGGCGCCAGAGCCGGGCGCCGGTGGAAGGTGATGCCGCCGATGCCGGGCTCGAAGTCGGAGCCGCCCAGGGTCAGCACCTGGCCGCGCAGCACCGAGCGGCGCACCATCAGCTCGCGCACCTCGGCGATCAGGGCCGCCGCGACCCCGGCGACCGGGCTGAGGATCTCCATCCGGGAGGTCGCGACGCCGTAGCGGGGAGCGGCGGCGCGCTGCAGCACGGCGACCGGACCTCCCGCGTACGAGAACAGGCGCAGGCCGAACGAGACCGCCTCGCGGGTGGTCTCCGGGCCCGTCGCGACGCTCGAGTAGTCCACCGCGCCGACCGGGAACTGCTCGAACCGCCCGGCCATCTGCAGCACCTCGCCGAGCGAATGGTGGTTGCGCTGGGTGCCGCCGCCGATGCCGAGCAGTTGGGCCCGCTCGTCCCGGTCCTGCACCTCGGCAAGCGCGACGTCCAGGTCGACGAACCGGTAGGCGGGCACCTCCTCGGTGACGACCGCGATCCCCCGCGGGTCGGTGCCCAGATGCTCCCGCAGCACCGGGGTCAGGGCCTGCTCGCCCACCGTCCGGGCGTGCTCGCGGTGGCTCGCCACCACCTCGTCGAGGAACGTCTGAAAGGCCGCGATGAAATCCTGGGTGGGCTCGTCCATGCCGGCAAGCTAGCGAAGTTTCTCCAACTGCGCCCGGGGTGCGGGACGACCGGAACCCAGACGCGTGACCGCCACCCCGGCCAGGCACAGGGCGCCGCCGGCCAGGGCGAGCCACGTCGGGGCCTCGCCGAGGGCCAGCCACGACAGCAGCACGGCGATCCCGGGCACCAGGTAGGACGACGAGGAGAGGCGGCCGGCGGTGGTGCGCTTCAACGCGTACGCCCAGGTGCCGAATGCGATCGCAGTCGGAAAGACCCCCAGATAGAGGACGCCGAGGCTCGCGGAGGCGGGAGCCGACGCGGCCTCGCGGACCAGGCCCGGCGCGAAGGGCAGGCAGACGACGGCGCCGCACAGGCAGCCGAGCCAGGTCGCCGAGAAGGCGCCGACCGAGCCGAGAGCCTGTTTCTGCAGGAGGACGCCGACCGCGTAGAGGGCGGCGGCGCCGAGGGCGAACAGCACGCCGACGAAGTCGTGGCGGCCGGTCGAGGTGGCGACGGCGATGACGGCGACGCCCACGAAGGCGACGGCGAGGCCGGCCAGCAGGCTCCGCGGGAAGCCCTCCCCCAGGTAGAGGCCGGCCAGGACGGCGATCAGGATCGGGCCGACGTTGACGATGAGCGCGGCGGTGCCGGCGTCGACGTGCTGCTCGGACGCGTTGACCAGCACCGTGTAGAGGCCGAACCAGAGCGCGCCGTACGCGGTCACCAGCAGCAGCGGGCGACCGCGGGGCAGTTTCGGCCGGATCACCAGGGCGACCGCGGAGAGGGCCACCGTGCCGGCGAGCATGCGGCCGAGGGCCAGGGCGCCGGGGCTGTAGTGGGTGCCGACCGCGCGGATCACGATGAACGCCGACGCCCAGAGCAGCATCGTGACACCGGCCGCGGCAAGGGCGCCGTAACGACTCATGACGATCACGCTCCTCCGAAGGAAGATGAAGGACAAGCAAGGATTTCTGCACTTCTGTTAAGTTGCGCTTTATGATTGACGTTCATCGCCTCCGCGTCTTCCGCGCCGTCGTGGCCAGCGGCTCGGTGAACGCCGCGGCGAGCAACCTCGGCTACACCGCGTCCGCGATCAGCCAGCACGTCGCCGCGCTCCAGCGCGAGACCGGTCTCACCCTGCTCGCCCGCAGCGGCCGCGGCGTCGAACCGACCGCGGTCGGGCTCGCGCTCGCCGCCGAGATCGACGACGTGCTGGCCCGGCTCGGCGACGTCGAGGCGTTCGTCGGCGACCTGCGCGACGGGCGCACCGGGTCACTCTCGATCGCCTACTTCGCGTCGGTCGGCTCGGCCTGGATGCCGACCGTCGCCCGCACGCTGCTGCGCGAATTCCCGGCCCTGCGCCTCGACCTGGCCCTGCGCGACGACCTGAGCACCGGGCCGGGCAAGCGCCCCGACGTACAGATCGTGGTCGCGCCGCGCGACTACACCGGCACCCGCGAGGCCCGGGCCCACCACCTGGTCGACGATCCCTACCTCGCGGTCGTGCCCACCGGCCACCCGCTGGCCGGGGCGGACGGCGTCGCGCTGTCACGACTCGAAAAGGAACGCTGGATCGACAACGACGTCGCCCAGGGCTGGTGCCGGCGCAACCTGCTGGAGGCGTGCCGGGCAGCGGGTTTCCGGCCGTCGTTCCGGGTCGAGGCGCACGACTATCCGAGCGCGATCGCCTTCGTCGAGGCCGGAATCGGCATCACGGTGCTCCCCCGGCTGGGCGCGATCCGCCTCCCGCCGGCGGTGACCACGGTGCCGGTGACCGGCCCGACCCCGCTGCGCTCGATCTTCGCCCTGGTCCAGACGTCGGCCGGCTCGGCGCCGGCCGCCCGGCGCGCTCTGGAGGTGCTCCAGGACTGCGCGACCGCCTAGATTCGGTCACCCTCCGCCGGAGCGCGCCAGCCGGGGGTACGCCCGAAGCACCCCACCAGGCGATCCTGGTCGTTTCCGGAATCCACCGGCGCCGCCACCCCGAAGAACGAAGACACGTCCAACCCGGCATAGATCGTCGGCGACTCCGCCCGGATCCACGCCACGAGACCCGGCTCCCCGCCCAGCGCATCCCGATCGCGCAGCGGGAGGAATTCGGATCCGCTGCCGCCGGAGGCGAGCAGCGCGTAGTTGAGGTTGCCCCGGGTCATGTGGTTGACCAGTTGGCGCACATCCCACTCGGTGCACGGGGTGGGCCGCCCGCAGTTGCGCGGGCCGCATCCGGGCGAGCACCCGAGCGAATCCGTCGGCGGCCCGCCGATAGCGGTCAGGTGGATCGGTCATGCCTCCAGCCTCGCGCGGCCGCCCCCGCCGTGGCTGGCGGAAATCGGACTTCGGCATGCACCGAAGGGTCGCCTCGCAACGCGCCGACGCCGGCTCACTTCGCCCGCATGGGCCCACGCAACGCGGCCGCCCGCGCAGTGCGGTCAGGCCGCCCACTCGGACCAGCGCGTGACGGCGATGTGCAAGAACGGACCGTCGAGCGAGACGTCCTGATATTGCGGATATTTCGCCCGCAGCGCCGACGCCGCGGGCGCCGACCGGTCGAAGACCGAACAGATCCCGTCCGCCCGCACCCACCACAACCGCGACCAGTCCGCCGAATACGAGTCGACCAGCAGGCTGACCCGCGGATTCGCCTCGATGTTGGCCAGCCGCTTCAAGGACCGCAGCCGCTTCGGCTTGCCGTCCACCGCCGAATAGATGGTGTCCCCGTCAACCGCGAACACGACCGGCACTATGTGCGGCTCGCCGGCTGCCGACACGGTCGCCAGGCGGGCCACCGGCGCGGCGGCGAAACGGTCGCTCATCGCCCGGTCAATTCGCCGATCGCCGCTTCCCACTTCTCCAGCGCCGGCTCGACCTTGCTCCACGGCCCCGACGGCAGCCAGCACGACGCCCGCTCGACCCCGGCCGCGGCCAGCCGCTCCAGCGCCGACGCCTCCGGCGGAACGCTCAGCACCTGCACCGGAACGTACCGGTCGGCCTTGGCCCGCAGTTCCCCGATCCGGGCCGTGAGGTCGTGGTCGTGCCACTGCGGGAACCAGCCGTCCGCGTACGCCAGGACCCGGTCGAGGACCGTCGGCCCGCCTCCCCCGACATAGATCGGCGGGTGTGGCCGCTGGGCCGGTTTCGGCCACGACCAGATGCGGTCGAAGTTGACGAACTCGCCGTGGAAGGTCGCCTCGTCGGTGGTCCAGATCTCCTTCATGGCCCGCACCCGCTCGTCGAGCAGCGCCAGCCGGGTGCGCGGGTCGGTGCCGTGGTTGCGCATCTCCTCCCGGTTCCACCCCGAGCCGATGCCGAACTCGAACCGGCCCCCGCTGAGGTGGTCGACGCTGGCGACCTCCTTGGCGAGCACGATCGGGTCGCGCTCGATCACCAGGCAGACCCCGCTGCCGATGCGCAGCGACCGGGTCGCCTCGGCCGCCGCGGTCAGCGCGACGAACAGGTCGTAGGTGTGGAAATACTTCTGGGGCAGCACCGGGCCGCCACCCCAGGCCGATTCGCGGCTCGCCGGGATGTGGGTGTGTTCCGCGAAGTAGAGCCCGGTCTGCCCGCGTTCCTCGACCCGCCGGGCGATGTCGCCGGGCCGCATGCCGTCGTGCGTGGGGAAATAGCCGACGCCGAAGTCCATACGCCCGATCCTAGGGCGCCACCGGCAGCGCCGACGAGGTGCGGCCCAGGCGGGCGGTCAGCACGTCGCCCGGCAGCGGCCGCGCGAAGTGGTAGCCCTGGGCCAGGTCGCAGCCGACCGCTTGCAGCGCCACGTGGGTCTCGGCGTCCTCGACGCCCTCGGCGACCACGGTCAGGCCGAGGTTGCGGCCCAGTTCGACGGTCGAGCGCACGAGCGCCCGGTTGGCGTGGTCGATCGCCATGTCGTGCACGAACGATCGGTCGATCTTGAGTTCGTCGAGCGGCAGCAGCTTCAGGTACGTCATCGACGAGTAGCCGGTGCCGTAGTCGTCGATCGACGTCTTCACGCCGAGCGCCCGGATGCGGCGCAGCGCCTCGATCGTGGTCGCCGGGTCGCTCATCACCGTGTGCTCGGTGATCTCGATGCACAGCATCGCGCCGGGCACCTCGGTGTCGGACAGCAGCTGGGCGACCCGGTCCGGGAACGAGGTGTCGAGCAGCGAGCGGGTGGAGACGTTGACCGCGACCGGCACCCGGTGCCCGGCGTCGAGCCAGGCCCGGGCCTGCTCGAGGGCGATCCCGAGGACCCGGTCGGTGAACCGGTGGATCAGGCTCGTGGTCTCGAGCATGGGGATGAACTCGCCGGGCGGGATCGGGCCGCGCTCCGGGTGCTGCCAGCGGGCCAGCGCCTCGACCCCGACCACCGCCTCGGTGCTGACGTCGATCTTGGGCTGGTAGTGCAGCGCGATCTGGTCGTCCACCTCGAGGGCGCGGCGCAGGTCGCCGAGCAGGGTGAGCCGGGCGGCGGTGTCCGGGCAGTCGGCGGCGGCGTACAGGTGGAAGCCGAGCCGCTGCTCCTTGGCCGTGTGCAACGCGATGTCGGCCTGCCGGAGCAGGGTCGTCACGTCGGTGTCCGGCGTGGCGGCCGCCGCGCCGATGCTGACCTCGAGGTCGATGATCACTTCGCCGATCAGGAACGGCTCGTTGAACGCCTCGATCAGCCGCGCCGCGAGGATCGCGCCGGCCTGCGGGTCGCCGGCCGGCAGCAGCACGCCGAACTCGTCGCCGCCGAGCCGGGCGACCGCGTCGCGCTCCCGCACCGAGGCGGCGAGCCGCCGGCCGACCTCGACCAGCAGCAGGTCGCCGACGTGGTGGCCGAGCCGGTCGTTGACGTCGTGGAAGCCGTCGAGGTTGGCGGCCAGGACGGTGGGGCGGCCGTGGGCCAGGGCGATCTCGACGGCCGCACCGAACGCGCTGCGGTTGGGCAGGCCGGTGAGGGCGTCGGTGGTGGCCATGCGCTCGACCAGGCGCCGGTGGGCGCGGTTCGACCAGCCGAACAGCGCCAGCAGGCACAGGCCGAGCGCGAAGATCACGAGGCTGCCGCCGGCGAGCCAGCGGGAGTCGGAGCGGGCCGAGGCCTGGTTCCGGGCGTACGCCGCGACGTGCTCGTTCTGCTCGTCGAGCAGGTCGTTCGTGATCACCGAGGTGAGCGGCTCGATCGCCGTCTCGAGCGTGACGTGGGCCGCGGCCAGGTCGAACCGGTCGAGCTGGCCCGAGTAGGTGGCGATGGCGACCCGGAGGCGGGCGTGCCGGTCGGCGATGATCTGGATCCGCGACCGGTGGTCGGTGTCGGCGGCGAGCAGCCGGTCGACCGCCGCGGTGACCTGGTCCTCGGCCGCCGGCAGCCGCTGCTCCTCGTCACCGTCCGGCTCGATCAGCGCCGCCTGGATCAGCGACAGCTCGCGGACCGCCTGATAGTTGGCGTCCTGCGCGAGGTCGGTGTTCGAGGCGTCGAGCGAGATGCGCTGGATCAGCTGGCTCTGCCGCCAGCTGCCGAGCACGGCATAACCCGACAGCAACGCGAGCAGGCCGGCCAGAGTCCACGTCATCCAGCGTGGCGTACGCCGGCGGGTGGTGGTGGAACGCACTGGTGGCCTCCTCGGTCGCTCAGGAGACCATCATCGGCACCGCCGGGCCCGGCTTGAGCCGCAACCGGACGGCAGGACCGGCGCTACCGCTCCAGGGCGATCCCCCGGGTCAGCAGCACGCTCGTGATGAACGTGCGGAACAGCCGCAGCCGGTCGTCGTCGGTCGCCCGGGTCACCCGCGGCGAGACGCGCTCGATCCCCCGGATCCAGGTCGCCATCTCGGCCATGTCGGCCGTACGCCAGGTGACCTCGAGCGCCGACGGCGACGGAACCTCCGGTGCCGTCACCCCGGCGAGTCCCTCGATCGACCGGGTCGCGGCGGCCCGGATCAGCTCCCGCGCCACCTCGGGGTGCAGGCTCTCGGCCGCGAACCGCGTGATCGACTTCTTGACCACGGCCGTCTCGACGCCCGGAATGACCGCGGCCGTCTCCTCGCACGCCGTCTGGTCGCCGGTCACCAGCACCACCGGCACGCCGTAGTGGGCCGCCACGAGCGCGTTGACCCCCGACTCGCCGACCACCCGGCCGTTGAGCCGCACCTCGGCGACCGCCCGCGGGTTGTAGGTGTGCGACAGCACGGCCGGGTCGCCGCCCATCGACCCGTGGTAGGACACGAAGAAGATCGCGTCGAACGACGAGTCGAGCCCTTCCATCATGTAGAGCGGCTTGTGACTGCCCGAGATGTAGGTCGCCCGCCCGTGCAGCAACGCCGGCGCCAGGTTGCGCATCACCGAGTGCGAGTCGTTGACGACGATCTCGGTCGCCCCGGCCGCCAGCGCCCCGTCGATCGCCGCGTTGACCTCGGCCAGCAGCAACTCCCGCCCCGCCGCCGCCTCGGGCCCGTCGCCGACGCACTGCGCCCAGTCGACGATGCCCGCGGTGCCTTCCATGTCCGTGGACAGATAGACCTTCATATGATCAATCTTCTCCTCGCCCGGCGGGACGGTCCAGGCAATCCGGCAACCGCACCTCGCTCCCGCTGAGCGGGCGGCATCCTTTCCCGTACGCCGTCCGGCCGGGTCACTGCGGTTCGGCGTACCAGCGGCGGCTCAGCCACGGCTCCACCGCGAGCACGCCGGCCGCCGCCAGCAGAGCGCAGGCCCTGGTCACCGGGTCGGAGGCGGTCCACGCGGCGGCGGCGCCGGCGGCGACGGTCAGCCACGGGCGGACGAGCGTGAACGGGCCGAGCCCGAGAAGGATGAGGAACGTCGCGGGCGCCCGGGGCAGCAGCGCGTAACCGCCGATCGACAGCAGGACGACGATCGCGTAAGGGCCGAGGATCCACAGCATGACCGTGCCCGCGCGCGTGAGGTCGGCGTACCGCTCGGACGGGTGCGGCGCGCCGCCCAGCGCGGCGCCGAGCACCACGGCCAGGCCGCCGAGCAGCGCCGCACCGGCGGCCAGCCCACGCCGCATGGCGACGAGGTAGTAGCGGCGTTTGCCGATGCGGCCGTTGCGCCCGGTCGCCGCCCGGTATCCGGCCAGGGCGGCGTCGATCAGCGCGATCGACGCCAGCGCGGCCGGCACGGCGATCGGCGTACTCACCACGGCCGGGGCACCGGCCGGCTCTCGGCGACCAGATGACGCGCGGACGCGCCGAGCGCCTCCCGCAGGGCCGGGAGGTCCCGTGCGGGGACGCCGAGCACGGGCCGGGTCGACGCGGAGAACGGGTTGCTGTGACGCGTCGGCCGGTAGAGCACCGGCACCAGGCCGGGCGCGGAGCCGGCCGCGGCCATCAGTTCGTGGTCGGCGTGGGCGCGGCGGGCCGACGCGACCCCGTCGTGGCGGCCCAGCGGCTCCCGCATCCGCGCCCGGTGGAAGATCCACGCGCCGAGCGGGGCCAGCCGGGTGGCGGCGATGTCGAAGTGGCAGTACGCCCGTGCACCGGCGCCGTCCTGCGCGCGGAAGAACGCGCCGAGATCCGCGCCGCGCAGATGATGCAGCAGACCGTTCGAGATGTAGATCGGGGCGTCCCGGGGCAGGGCGAACGCGTCGCCGTGCACGAACCGGCACGGCAGTCCTTCGGCGTCGGCCAGCCGGTTCGCCTCGTCGACCAGTGCGGCGTTGAAGTCGACGCCGCACAGTTCCACGTCGCCGAGCACGCCGGTCGCCGCCAGCCAGCGGATGACATATCCGATGCCGCAGCCGACGTCGACGACCCGCGGCCGCTCACCGCGACGCGACACCGCGGCCAGCAGCGCCGCCAGCAACCGCGCCAGCTGCTCGGCGATACGCAACTCCTCGTTGAGCCGCTGAAGTTCGGTGTGGGTACGCACCAGCAGCCGCTCCACCGCCGGCCCGTCGAGCACGCCGTCGCGATGCGGCAGGGACGCCGCGATCCGGGCCCCGCGCCGGTCACCGGCCGCCCGCAGCGCCTGGACCACCTCGTCGCGACGGACCGGCAGCCGGGCCCCGGTAGCCGTGTCATGGCGAATGATCAGGTCGGAGATCTCCATGATCGGCACCCGGTCACGATAGACGCGGTCCGCCGGGTGCTGTCCCGACGACGGGCTCCGGCGTAGGGTGGTGGCGCGCCGCGGTGAACCCGCGCGCGGTGCCCGCCCGGACACCGGTGACCTTCGTCTTTTCGAGGAGTGACCGGTTGACCTCGGGCTCTTTTCTTGCGGTTCTCCGGCAGCCCGGCGCGCGCCGCCCGGCCGCCGGCGCGGTGCTCGCCTCCCTCCCGATCGGCATGCTCGGTCTCGCGGTGCTGTTGCTGGTGCAGCGCTCGCAGGGCCGGTTCGCGTCGGCCGGCCTGGCCGTCGGCCTGCTCGGCGCGGGGACCGCGGTCGGCATGATGGTTCAGGGCCGGCTGATCGACCGGTTCGGGCAGACGCCGGTTCTGCTGACCGCGGCCGGCGCGCAACTGCTGGGGATGAGCGGCCTGGTGCTCGCCGGCCGAGCCGGTGCGGGCGCGGCCGTGCCGGTGTGCGCCTTCCTGACCGGCGCCTGCGAGCCGCAGGTGAACGCCAGTCTCCGCGCCTTGTGGCCCACGCTGCTGCCCTCGCGGCTGCTTCCCGCGGCGATGACCCTGTCGTCGCTGCTGTTCGAGGTGCCGCTGCTGCTCGGCCCTCTGCTGGTGACGGCGATGCTGCTGGTCACCGGGCCGGCCGCGGTGATCGTGCTGTGCGCCGCACTGTTCGCGGCCGGGACGGCGACGATCGCGACCAGCCGCGCGGCGCGGGCCTGGCGCGGGGAGGCCCGTCGCAACGATCTGATCGGCGCGCTGGCCGGCCCGGGGGTACGGACCCTCCTGCTGGTCGCGGCCGGCCACGGGCTGATCATCGGGGTCGTCCAGGTGTCGGCCGCGGCGCGCTTCACGGCGGACGCGGGCCTGCTCTACGCGGCCCTGTCGGCGGGCAGCGTCCTGGGGGCCGTGGTCGGCGGAACCCGGTTGCAGAGCGGCCGTCCGGCCTGGTGGCTGGCCGGGCTGACGGTCGTCGCCGCGGCCGCCCTCGCGGCCTCCGTGCCGGCCGCGACGCCGCTGGCGTTCGCCGGCTGCCTCTTCGTGCTCGGAACCTGTCTCGGCCCGGCCGGTGTGCTCGGATTCGCCCTGGCCGGGCGCCTCGCTCCGCCCGGTCACACGGTCGAGGCGTTCACGATGGTCACCGCGGCCGGGCTGAGCGCCATCGCGGTCGGAGCCGCCGCGGCGGGCGCCGCCGCCGACCGGTTCGGGTCGACCGGTGCTCTGGCGGCGGCCACCGCAAGCGCCGTGCTCCTCGCGCTCCTGCTGGCGGCGCGCCGCCGGTCGCTCGAGGTTCATGACGGCCCGTCATGATCACCGACCTGGTCGCCGGCTCCCTCACCGACATGACGCTCCTGAGCGCCGGGGAAGCCGCCGGCCCCGAGCTAGCGGCGGATGGCTCGCCCGGCCGGGCCGTCGTTGCGGCTCAGGTGGTCGACGATGTCGGCGTGCGGGTCGGGCAGGTGGCGGCCGCGCAGCGCGTGCAGGCCCAGGCCGGCCGCGACCAGGGCGAGGCCGACCAGCGTCTCCCACCAGGAGATGAAGAACAGCTGGGCGGCCGCCGCCACCAGGCCGAGCGCCGGCAGCACCGGCCCGCCCGGCAGCCGGATCCCGCCGGCCGGCCGGCCGCCGTGCGGAGCAAGGCCGCCGCCGGAGCCGTGCTGAGCGGACAAAGCGCCGAGCTGCGCAGACGAAACGCCGGCCGGCCGGCCGCGCTGCTGGGCCCGGAAAGCGGCCGCGTTCACCAGCACCATCGCGGCGATCGCGGCCACGTTGCCGAGGGCGACGATTGTCTGGATGTCGCCGGTCAGCAGCAGGATCACCGAGATGGCCGCGCCGCTGAGGACGCTCACCGCCGGGTGGCCGTGCCACAGCCGCCCGGCCGCCGTCGGGACCATGCGGTCGGCCGCCAGCCGCACCATGATCTCGGACGAGCCCAGCGTGTTGGCGTTGGCCGCCGACAGCGTCGAGATCAGGGCGCCGACCGGGATCAGGATGCCGCCCCAGCGCCCGATCAGATGCTGGGCCGCGGTGCCCACGCTCGCCTCGTCGTAGGACGAGATGCCGCCGGCCAGCAGGGCGATCACCACGCCGGCGTAGATCAGGGCGACCACGCCCATGCTGATCAGAATGGCGAGCGGGATCGTGCGCTGGGGCCGGTCGACGTCGCCGGCCAGGTTGGTGACGACGTTGAAGCCGAGGTAGGCGACGAACAGCAGGCTGCTCGTGGTCAGGATCGCCGTGGTTCCGTGCGGGGTGAACGGCGTGAAGTGGGCGCGGTCGACGTGCACCAGGGCGAACACGATCAGCAGTGCGAGGATGGCCACCTTCACGGCGACCAGCGCGGTCTCGGCCCGGCCGATCAGCGAGGCCGGGCCCAGGTTCAAACCCGCGATGGTCACGGCCGCCGCGATGGCGACGGCTTGCGGGGGTACGCCGTGAGCGAAGAAGTCGTGCAGGTAGCTCCCGAACGCGTTGAGCACGAAGGCGACCCCGATGACGCCGCCGAGCCAGAACGCCCACGACGTCAGGAAGCCGAACCGCGTTCCGAGCGCGACACCGACATAGGCGTAACCGGATCCGCCGGGCGGGGCCAGCGCCGCGACCACGGCGAACGACAGCGCCGACAGCAGCACGAGCACCCCGGCGAGCAGGAACGACAGGATCGCGGCCGGTCCGGCCCGCTCAACGGCCAGGCCGGAGAGCACGAACACGCCGGCGCCGACCATCGTGCCGACCGCGAAGGCGACACAGGCGAGCAGGCCGATCTTCTTTTCCGGGGCGGTCACCCGTCGATTATGGAAAGCCGCGACGCCCGGCGCGACGCCTGTTCGACCGGGTCGGCGACCGGCGCGGCGGCCAGCAGCCGCCGGGTGTACGGATCTTCGGGTGCGAGCAGCACCGAGGACGGCGGCCCCTCCTCGACGATCCGGCCCTGGTGCATCACCGCGACCCGATCGGCCAGCCGCCCGACCACGGCCAGGTCGTGGCTGATGAACAGGCAGCCGAAGCCGAACCGCTCCTGCAACGACTCCAGCAGGTCGAGGATCCGGGCCTGCACCGACACGTCGAGCGCGCTGGTCGGTTCGTCGGCGATCAGCAGGGCCGGGTTCAGCACGAGGGCGCGCGCGATCGCGACCCGCTGCCGTTGTCCGCCCGACATCTCGTACGGGTAGCGGTCCCGCAATTCCGGGCCCAGCCGGACCGCCTCGAGCAGTTCGTCGACCCGGGCCCGCTGGGCGGCGGCGTCGAGGTCGCGGTGGACCACGAGCGGCTCGGCGATGCTGTCGGCGACGGTCCGGCGCGGGTTGAGCGACGACGCCGGGTCCTGGAAGACGATCCCGATGTCGGCCCGCAGGTCGCGCAGTCCTCGCCGCGACACCTTGCCCAGATCGGTCCCGTCGACCAGCACCGTTCCGCGGGCGACCGGCACCAGCCCGGCCAGCGCCCGCCCGGCGGTCGACTTGCCCGACCCCGATTCGCCGACCAGCCCGAGCACCCGCCCGCGCTGGATCTCCAGCGTGACGCCGTCGAGTGCCCGCACGTGGCGCCGCCCGCCGTATTCGACGACGACGTCCCGCAGCGAGGCGACCGGCTCGGAAACAGACGACGACGAGCCGGGGCGGATCGACGGCACGGCGCTGAGCAGCTCCCGGGTGTACTCGTGGGCCGGGGCGGCGAACAGCGACGAGACCGGCGCCTCCTCGACGATCGACCCGCGCCGCAGCACGACCGCCGAGTCGGCCAGGTCGGCGACCACCCCCATGTCGTGGGTGATCAGCAGGATCGCCATGCCGAGCCGGTCCCGCAGGTCGCGCAGCAGGTCGAGGATGCCGGCCTGCACGGTCACGTCGAGGGCGGTCGTCGGCTCGTCGGCGATCAGCAGCACCGGGTCACAGCTGATCGCCATCGCGATCATCGCCCGCTGCAGTTGGCCGCCCGAGAGTTCGTGCGGATACGAGCGGGCGATCCGGTCCACGTCGGTCAGTCCGACCGTCGCGAGTAACTCGCGCACGCGGGCGCGTACGGAGGACCGGGAGAGCGCCCGATGGGCGCGGATCGCCTCCTCGATCTGGTTTCCGACGGTGAAGACCGGGTTCCAGGCCGTCATCGGTTCCTGGAAGATCGTGCCGATCCGGTCGCCGCGGAGCGCGCGGAGCCGGTCCGGTGGCGCGCCGAGCAGCTCTTCGCCCTCGAGTTCGATGCTGCCGGTGACGGTCGCGGTGCCCGGTAGCAGCCCGAGCACGGCCATCGCGGTGACGCTCTTGCCCGAGCCGGATTCGCCGACCAGCGCCAGCACCTGCCCGCGGCGCAACTCGAAGGTCACGCCGCGGGTGGCCACCACATCGCCGAAGGCGATGCCCAGGTTGGAGACGGCAAGAAGGCTCACTGCTTCAGCGACACCTTCAGATAGTTCGGGTACGCCGGGAAGGCCGCCACGAAGAAGTTCTGCACGTCCGAGCCGTGCAGGAACGAGTTCTTGGTGTAGATCAGCGGCACCACCGGCGCGTCCTGCATGATCCGCTTGTCGGCCTGGGCCCAGAGCGCCTGCGCCTGGGCCGGGTCGACCTGGGCCGTGGCCTGGTCGATCAGCCGGTCGACCTCGGGCTGCGAGTAGCGCGAGATGTTGTAGCCGCCGCCCCCGATCTCCTTGGTGGCGAACAGCGGCTCGATGTTGCCGTTCGCGCTCGGGAAGTCCGGCTGCCAGCTGCTGACCGTCAGGTCGTAGTCGGACTTGTCGCTGGTCACGTCGGTGACATAGGTGTCCTGGTCGAGCGGCTTGATCGTCGTCGCGATGCCGGCCCGCAGCAGCCCCTGCTGGATCGCCTGGGCCTGCCCGAGGTTGACCTGGTCGTTCTGTGAGAGCAGCACGAGCTTCGGCAGCGTCGTCCCGGCCAGCAGCTGCCTGGCCTTGGCCGGGTCGCCCGCCGGGTCGGCCGGGTAGAGGTCGTACGGGGTCCGCCCGGCGATGCCCGGCGTGATCAGGGTGGTGGCCAGGTCGCCACCGGTCGGGCCGCCGGCCGCGATCTGGAACGCGTGCTTGTCCACGGCGTACTCGATCGCCTGCCGGACCTTCAGGTCCTTGAGCGCGGGCCGCTGGGTGTTGATCGCGAGGTACTGCAGAGCGCCGGCGTCGGAGGTGACGAGCCGCGACTTGGCGGCCGGGTTCTGCTGGATCTGGGCCAGCTGGGCGGGCGGGACGAAGCCGGCGCCGAACGCGTCCCGGTCGGCGCCCGAGTCGGCGATCAGGCGCTGGGCGGCGACCGTGGTGTCCTGGCCCAGCTGGAAGACGATCTTGTCAGGGCCGCCGGTGCGCGCCTGGTCGGTCGACGCGTCCCAGTGCGGGTTGCGGGTCAGCGTGACCGCGGTCCCCTCCTGGTAGGTCTCGATCTGGTAAGGCCCGGACGCGACCGGCTTCTGGTCGTACGTCTTCAGGTCGTCCTTCGCCTTCGGCACCGGGCTGAACGCGGGCATCGAGGTGATCCACGGCCAGTCGCCGTACGCCGACTTCAGCTTGAAGGTGATCGTCTTGGCGTCCGGGGTCTCGATCGAGGCGAGGTCACCGCCGGTGTAGGGCCCCTTGTACGCGTCCCCGCCGATCAGCAGGCCCTTGTGGTAGCCGAGACCGCCCGAGAGCTCGGGGGCGAACGAGCGTTCCACGCCGTACTTGATGTCGGCCGAGGTGATCGGCGTGCCGTCGGCGAAGGTCAGGCCGTCCTTGAGCGTGTAAGTCCAGGTCTTGCCTCCGTCGGTGGTCTTGCCGGTGTCGGTGGCCAGGTCGGGCACCACCTGGGCGGTCTTGCCCGGCTCGACGTCCCACGCGGTGAGCCGGCGCAGCACCAGGCCGAGCGACGTGATGGCCAGGCTCTGGCTCTTCGCCGGGTCGAAGTGCATGACGGTCTGCGCGTTGAGGATGGTCAGCGTGCCGCCTTTGGCGGTGCCCGTGCTTTTGTCCGTCGTCGTGCTCGGATTGGCATCGCAGGCGGCCAGGCTCAGCAAAGCGGCCACCGCGATAATGCTCCGTCTCATAGGGACCTCTTCCTTTACCGCACCACTCGCGGGTCGAGCAGGCTGTAGACCATGTCCACGACGAAATTCGCGAAGATCACCAGCACGGCCGAGAACAGCGTCACGCCGACGATCAGCGGCAGGTCGCTGCTGCTCACCGCGTCGAGCAGCAGCGCGCCGAGGCCCTGCATGCTGAACACCCGCTCACTGATCACCGCGCCGCCGAGCAGCGTGCCGAGGTCGAGCCCGAACACGGTGATCACCGGGATGAGCACGTTGCGCAGGCCGTGCCGGCCGATCACCCGCCGCTCGCGCAGGCCCTTGGCCCGGGCGGTACGGATGTAGTCCTCGTCGAGCACCTCGAGCATCTGCCCGCGGGTCAGCCGGGCGTAGACCGCCGCCGACAGCAGCGCGAGCACGCACCAGGGCAGAATCAGATGCCACGCCCAGTCGACCGGGCTCTGGGTGAGCGGCACATATCCGCCGACCGGCACCACGTTGAGCGTGAAGCCGAAGAGCAGGATGCCGAGCAGGCCGATCAGGTAGGCGGGCGACGAGACGCCGATCGTGGCGAACACCATCGCCGCCCGGTCGGCCAGTGTCCCCCGCCGCACCGCCGCGACCACCCCGGCGCCGACCCCGAGCAGGAGCCAGAGCACCGCCGCGCCGATCGCGATCGAGAAGGTGACCGGGGCCCGCTCGACGATCAGCGAGGTGACACTCGCGTTGAGCCGGAACGAGTAGCCGAAGCAGGGCGCGGCGCAGTCGACCGCGGCCGCCCCGCTGCCGAAGTGCCGCCCGGCGACGATGCCGCCGAGGAAGTCGAGATATTGCGTCGCCCAGGGCTTGTCGTAGCCCATGAACGCGCTGGCTTCCGCCAGCCGCTGCGGGGTGCAGGGCCGGCCGCACGACAGTTGCGCCGGGTTCGACGGCAGCAGATAGAAGATCGCGTACGTGATGACGCTGATCACCAGCAGCGTGCCCACCATGCCGAGCAGGCGCAGGACGACGTAGCGGAAGGTTCTCATCGGCGCGTCCGGGGGTCCAGGGCGTCGCGGAGGCCGTCGCCGAAGAGGTTGAAGGCGAACGTCACCAGGAACAGCGCGGCGCCCGGGAAGACGAGGAACATCGGGTCGGTCTGGACCCACGAGACGGCTTCGCCGATCGTCCGGCCCCAGGCCGGGGTCGGCGGCGGTACGCCCACGCCGAGGAACGACAGCGCGGCCTCGGCACCGATCATCCCGGGGACGGTGATGGTCGCGTAGACGATGATCGTCGACCACAGGTTGGGCAGATATTGCCGGCGCAGCTGATGTCCGGGGCCGGCGCCGAGCGCGGCCGAGGCGACCACGAACGTGCGGCGTTTCAGGGCCAGGGTCTGCCCTCGCACCACCCGGGCGATCGACGGCCAGCCGAACAGGCCGATGACCAGGATGACCAGCAGCTGTTTGGGGAACCCGGCCGGCGCGACCGCCCCGATCGCGATCACGAAGACCAGCCAGGGGAAGCCGAACAGGACGTCGATGATCCGGCTCATCACCTGGTCGTACCAGCCGCCGAAGTAGCCGGCGGTCAGCCCGGCGAGCACCCCGATCAGCACGGCCAGGATCGTCGCGGCGAACCCGACCAGCAGCGAGGTGCGGGCGCCGTGCACGACGACGGCGAACAGGTCGCGCCCGGTGACCGGCTCGACCCCGAACCAGTGCCCGCCGCCGATGCCACCGCCGAATCCGCGCGGCAGCCCCGAGTCGTCGAGCGCGCTCGTGTCGTACGTGTAGGGGTCGTGGCCCTCGATCGCCGAGAGCAGCGGGGCGATCAGCGCGATCAGGATGAACAGGAGCACGATCGTGGCGCCGGCCACGGCCCAGCGGTCCGCGAGCAGCCGGCGCAGAGGATGCCGCGCGGGCGTGAGCGCCACGGCGCGGGTTTCATCGACGACCATTGTTCCTCTTCTACCACGATTCCGGCACGGTGAAGCCGCCGGCGATCAATGGCGACGACGCTAGGTCGGATTCAGAACGATAGGAAGAGACCCGGAACACATATAGGGTCAGTAGGCTTTGCGACCTTGATCACGCGCGGTGGGCGAGCACGAGCGAGGTCACGATCCGCATCGGCACCACCCCGCCCCGCGCATCAATGACCTCGCGCAGCGCGGCAAGTAGCCCCCGCCGATTCTCCGGAGTGCGCCGGCGGAACGGCGACAGCGTCCGCAGATGGTCGAGGAAAACGCCGGTCGTCTCCGCCCGATCCTCGAACTCCTCCCAGACCGTGAGATCGGTCATGCCCGGCGTGACCTCCAACTCGGGCACCGCCCACGACGGCAGCGGCGCCCGCGCCCCGGTCGCCGGCGGAAACCGGCGATATGCCTCGGTGATCCGCGCCGCCAGGACCGCGACCTCGCCGAAGACGGTGCTCACCAGCCCGCCTTGGCGATGACCTCGCGGGCGGCGTCGCCGACCGGGCGGTCATGGGTGCTGACCTCGAAATCACGGATGCGGTCGAGGTCGGTGCGGGAGCCGAACAGGTCGAGGAAGTAGCGCAGGCGGTCACGCCAGAACTCGTTGGGCTCCCGGGCGGTCACCCGCTCCTCGAGGACCGGGCGGGGCGCGGTCAGCTCGCAGACCAGAAAACGGTCGCACGGGACGGCCGCCCGGAAGGCGACCAGCTCGGCCTCGTCGGCGATCACGCTGGGGACGATCAGCCGCAGGCCGGGGACGGCGGCGTAGTGGGGCCAGATCGCCCCGAGGTTGCGCAGCGCGAAGTCGCGCCCCGGCGACGGGAAGATCAGGCTGATCTCGTCGAGGTCGATCACGGCGTGCGCCTTGCCCTCGACCCGCAGCAGCTCGGCGATCACCCCGGCCAGCGTCGACTTGCCCGAGCCGGGCGAGCCGTGCAACACGAGGACCTCGCTCATGCGGCGGAAGTCAAAACGGTTGCGCCCAGCGCCACGAGGCCCTCGCTCCCCCAAGCGTCAATGGCTTGCCAGCCCGGTTGGACCACGTTAGCCCCATTTACGGGTGAGGCGAAAGCGAGTACTGGGTCCAGATCGAGCCGTGGCCGCCGACCTGCACGTCGACCGTTCGCAGCTTGACCGGCGCCTCGGACAGGCCCAGGGGCGGACCGTCGAACATGGACGGGGTGCCGAAGCCGCCGACCACCGCCGGCACGGTGATCACGTGCAGTTCGTCGACCAGGCCGGCCCGCAGCAGCGCGCCGTTGAGCCCGCCGCCGGCCTCCGAGACGACGCAGGTGGCGCCCAGTTCGGAGCCGAACTTCTCGATCATCGCCGGGAGGCCGGACGCCGACAGGTACGGGATGCCGGACGACCGCAGGAAGCCCAGGTAGCCCGAGGGCGTGGCCGGGTTGACGACGACGAGCAGGCGGGTGGTGTCGTCGCCCTTGA
Organism: Actinoplanes sp. NPDC051411; assembly: GCF_040682075.1. Classification (NCBI taxonomy): domain Bacteria; kingdom Bacillati; phylum Actinomycetota; class Actinomycetes; order Micromonosporales; family Micromonosporaceae; genus Actinoplanes; species Actinoplanes sp. NPDC051411. The sequence continues at coordinate 78,275 of NZ_JBFBAD010000004.1, forward strand.
AGGACCATTCCATCCGTCCCCGGCCGTCGACCACGGCGAACCACCGCGGGCTGCCCACCGCCGGCAGGAAGTCGCCGGGTGGCACGTTCACCGGCGCCAGCGGGAGCGGAGGGGCGGAATCGGGAACGAACGTGCCGCTCCCCTCCAGCACCACGGTCGGATGCGACGCCTCGATGACGGAGGTTCCCCGCGCCAGCAACTCGGGCACGTCCGGCGGCCAGGCCGATTCCCACAGGAGTCTGGCCGACGGATCGAGCAGACGCGACGTCCGGTTGAGAGCCACCCGGCCGTCCACGGTGGCGATGACGGAGACGATCACACGAGGGCGAATCACCGGTGCAGTGTAAGGATCAGATCGACGACCAACGCGGTCCACCCGGTCTGATGCCATGCCCCCAGCCCGGCTCCGTTGTCCCCGTGGAAATACTCCGGGAAGACGATGAGGTCCTTCCAGTCCGGGTGGGTCTGCAGCGTCTCGTTGGCGCCGTAGATCGGCCGGTGGCCCCACGAATCCGGGATGAACAGCGAGATCAGCCGCCGGGACAGGTCGTCGGCCACCTCGCTCAGGCGCACCTTGTGCTGCGACCCGGTCGGGTATTCGACCCGCAGGTCGTCGCCGAAGAACGCCGCGAATTCGCGCAGCGCCTCGACCAGCAGATAGTTGACCGGCATCCAGACCGGCCCGCGCCAGTTCGAATTGCCGCCGAACAGCCCGCTCGTGCTTTCCGCCGGCTCGTAGCCGACCGTGAAGTCGGATCCGCCGAGCGACACCGTGAACGGCTTCTCCAGGTGCGCCCGGGAAAGCGACCGCAACCCGTGCGGCGAAAGGAACTCCTCCGGGTCGAGCATGCGGGCCAGAATGCGCAGCAGCTGGTCCTGCCCGACCATCGACAGCAGGCGTTGCTGCTGACCCTCGGCGGACAGGCGGCGGGCGCTGATGACATCGGCGTACTCCCCCTGCGCGGTGCGCAGCCAGCGCAGGCGGGCGCTCAGGTCGGGAAGCCGGTGCAGGGTCGCGGAGGTCAGCCGGGTGGTTGCCGCAAGCGGCAGCAAACCGACGATGGAACGGGTTTTCAGCGGCAGGTGATGGCCGTCCGGCAATTTGAGTACGTCGTAGAAGAAGCAGTCCTCGTCGTCCCAGAGGCCTTGCCGGTACGCGGCCTCGGCGATGTACGCGAAATGCTCGAAGAACTTCGTGGCCATGTCCTCGTAGGTGCGGTCGTGCAACGCGAGCCGAATGGCCATGTCGAGCAGGTTGAGCGCGTACATCGCCATCCAGCCGGTGCCGTCGGACTGTTCGAGCACCCCGGCCACCGGCAGGGCCGCCGACCGGTCGAACGGGCCCACGTTGTCGAGGCCGAGGAAGCCACCCTCGAACACGTTGTTGCCGCCGACGTCTTTCCGGTTGACCCACCACGTGAAGTTGAGCAGCAGTTTGTGCATGACCCGGGCGAGGAAGTCGTGGTCGCGCCCGCCGTCGATCTCGAACACCCGCAGCGCCGCCCACGCGTGCACGGGCGGATTGACGTCGCCGAACGCCCATTCGTAGGCCGGGATCTGCCCGTTGGGGTGCATGTACCACTCGCGCAGCAGCAACAGCAGCTGCGACTTGGCGAACCCGGGGTCGACGCGGGCGATCGAGACACAGTGGAAGGCCAGGTCCCACGCGGCGTACCAGGGGTATTCCCACGCGTCGGGCATGCTGATGACGTCGAAGCTGTTCATGTGCCACCAGGCGTTGTTGCGCCCGTAGCGCCGGCCGGGCGGGGGCGGCGCCGAGCCCGGGTCGCCGGTCAGCCACTGCTTGACGTCGAAGTGGTAGAACTGCTTGCCCCACATGAGGCCGGCGATGCCGGCCCGGGCGACCGCCGCCTCCTCGGCCGAGGCGCCGCCGGGGATCAGGTCGTCGAAGAACTGGTCGGCCTCGCCGAGCCGTTCCCGCATCACGCCGGCCCAGCCCGGGCCGAGGTCGAGCGGGCCGGGACCGTTGTCGGCCTGCACCAGGCGCAGCCGCAGCGTGCGGGTCTCGCCCGGCTTGAGGGTCAGCTCGTAGTGCAGGGATCCCTTGGTGCCGGTGCCGTCCGGGTTGACCGTCGGGGCGCCGTCGACCAGGTGGTCGTTGATGCCGTCCTTCGGGTACATGCTGGTGCCGGGCAGGCCCCACAGCCGCTGCGAGTTGGTCTCGTTGTCGCACATCAACGCCGGCACCGCGGTGTCCGCCTCGAGCACGAGGTGGCCGAGCGAGCGGTGCTGGGCGTCGAGCCGGCCGGGCGTGCCCGCCATCGTCGGCACCGGCCGGTTGGTCAGGCCCCACGACCAGGTGTTGCGGAACCAGAGCGTCGGCAGCACGTGCAGCGTCGCCGCCTCCGGCCCGCGGTTGGACACGGTGACCGCGATGCACACGTCGCGCGGCGTCGCCTTGGCGTAGTCGACGGTCACCGCCCAGAAGCGGTCCTCGTCGAAGACCCCGGTGTCGAGCAGCTCATATTCCGCTTCCTCGCGGGACCGCTGCCCGTTGACCCGCACCAGGTCGTCGTAGGGGTAGGCGGCCTGCGGGTAGTGGTAGCGCCAGCGCATCCACGAGTGGGTGGGCGTCGAGTCCTGATACCACCAGTATTCCTTGGCGTCCTCGCCGTGGTTGCCGCCGTCGCCGCCGAGCCCGAACATCCGCTCCTTGACGATCGGGTCGCGGCCGTTCCAGAGGGCGAGCGCGAAGCAGAAGGTCTGCCGGTCATCACAGAGGCCGGCCATGCCGTCCTCGTTCCAGCGGTACGCCCGGGAGCGCGCATGATCGTGCGGAAAGTAGTCCCAGGCCGTGCCGTGTTCACTGTAGTCCTCACGGACGGTGCCCCAGGCGCGTTCCGAGAGATAGGGACCCCACGCCCGCCACGGCTGCTCTCCGGAGTCGGCTTGCGCCAGGCGTACCCGCTCCGCCACGCCGTGTTCCACCCCCATAACTCGATCATCGGCTCCCGTACGGCGACACTGAGATTGTCCCTTCCCGGTGTTACCGGCGTAGACACCGACTGATTCTGCCCGACAACCGGAGGTCATCTGATGGCTACCGTGCGCCGCCTGGCGTTCGGCCCCCAGGTGTGCGGGCGCCTCGACGAGGGGTCGGCGCGCGAGTGGCTCGTGCCGGACGGCTGCGGCGGCTATGCCATGGGCACCGCCGGTGGCCTGCGCACCCGCCGCTACCACGGGCTGCTCGTCGTGGCCGGGGAGAACGGCCGCCACCTCGGGCCGGCCTCGCTCGACCCGATCCTGACCCTACCGTCGGGTGTGTCGGTGCGCCTCGGCACGCACGAATGGGCGGACGGGACGATCGCCCCGCGCGGGCACGAACTGCTCGCCGGGTTCGAACTGGTCGACGGCCTGCCCCGCTGGCGCTGGCGGGTCGGCGACGTCGTGGTCGAGCGGGAACTGGCCATGGCGCACGGCCGCCCGGCGGTCGCGATTGTGCACAGACTGCTGACCGGCGGCCCGGTCAGTCTCGCGTTGGACACGCTCTGCACATGGAGGGACGTACACGGAGAGCGAGGCGCCTCCGGGCCGCCACCGACCGTCAGCGAGGCGTCGGGCGGTTGTGTGGTGGCGGACGCGTACCGTCTCCGCGGCCCCGGCTTCCGCCGGGCCGGAAGCTGGTGGCGGGGTGTTCATTACCGGGCCGAGGCGGCGCGCGGCCTGAACCCGCAGGAGGACCTCTGGCACGCGGGCCGCTTCCACGCCGAATTGCGGCAGCCCGGGGCGACGGCCGAGGTCACGGCGTGGGCGTCGGACCTCGACTCGGCGCCGCCCCCCGCCTCCGAGATCATCCAGGCGGCCCGCTCCCGCAACCGCGCGATCGTCGCCGCCGCCCGCCCGGCCGACGACGCGCAGGCCACGCTCGCGCTCGCCGCCGACGCGACCCTGTGGTTCCTGCACGCGGTGGGCCGCCACGTCGCGGTCACCGACGACACCGACCTGGCCGCCTCGCTGCTACCGGCGCTCCGCGACGTGGTCGACCACCACCTCGCCGGCACCCGCTACGGCATCGGCGCCGACCCGGCCGACGGCCTGCTCCGCCAGGGCGCCCCCGGCGAGGCCCTGACCTGGATGGACGCCCGCGTCGACGGCGTGCCGGTCACCGCCCGGGCCGGCAAACCGGTCGAGATCAACGCCCTCTGGGTCAACGGGCTGGCCATGGTCATCAAGCTGGCCTGGCAGGTCCGGGTGGGCGCGGCCGTGCGGGAACAGCGCGACCTCGACCACCGGGCGCCGCCGCCCGCGCCCACCCGGCCGCCCTGGCCTCGTTCGCCCGCCGCTTCCCGGCCCTGGCCGGCGGCCTCCCCGACGTGGTCGACGGCCCGTCCGGCGACGACCCGACCCTGCGGCCCAATCAGTTGCTGGCGTGGTCGCTGCCGTACGCCCCGCTGCGCCCCTCACCCGGCGAGCTGCAGACCATCGGCGCCGCCCTGATGACCCCGATGGGCCTGCGCAGCCAGGCCCCCGGCACACCCGGCTACCACGGCGTCCACCGCGGCGACCCGGCCGCCCGCGACACCGCCTACCACACCGGCACGGTCTGGCCCTGGCTGATCGGCCCGTTCGTCGCATCCTGGCACCGCCTGGGCGTCTCCGCCGACCAGACCCTCTCCGACGCCGACGACCACCTGGGCGAATACGGCCTCGGCTCGGTTTCGGAAACCGCCGACGGCGACGCCCCGCACGAGGCCACCGGCTGCCCCTTCCAGGCCTGGTCGGTCGCCGAAACCCTGCGCGCCCGCCGCCTCTGACCAGCGCCGGACCTGCGATCAGCGGTGTTTGACGGAATAGGTGCTGGGCGAACTCCGGTTGCCGGCCACGACCGCTACAACGACGTATCGATCGCGCTTGCTGCCCGGAGGTCGCGATCGGGCGACCCAGGCGCACTCGCTCAGGTGACGGACACCGCGTGGGTGCGGCGTCAGGTCGAGCACCAGAAGGACACCGAGGATGGCGCCGGAACCCGCGTAGTCCGCCGCCTGAGTCAGATATGACCTCTCCAACGCCTCGGCCGAAGCGTCCCGCAGCTCGCGCTTGACCTCCACGAAGAAGGCAGTTGTGCCCGCTCCGACCTTGACGTCCGCGCGACCGGTGGCCACGGACGGCACCTCGACGTCGATCCGGCCGGCGAAGGGTCCCCGCCGTAGCCAGTCGACATAGTCGTCCTGGAACACTCTCTCGTGCGGTGGCGACTTCATAGGTCGCAGATAGTCGACGCCCGCTGAGCTCTTCGCGTCGTGCCGAGCGGCGACAAAGGCGATCGTCTCACCGCACAACGCATCGAACTGCCGCCGGACGACGCCGCGGTAGTCCGGGCAGGGCTGAAGGCCCGAGGACAGCCGCTCGAGCAATCGCGCGGTGACCGGGTCGCGCATGGCCGCCTGGCGAACCGTCCCGTTGTAGGCCACGCCCTCGACCAGCCGCAGATGGTCGTCGTCGAGGTGGGCGGCCAGGTCCGCCGCGTCGGCCGGGCCGAGTTCGGCGAGCAGGCTCGGAGCGAGCGCAACCAGGCGTCCCAGTTCGTTTCGGTCGTCCAGTTCCGGCCGAGTGCCGTCCGATCGGCCATCCCGTCCCACAAGCTGATCCAGGCGATAGCGAAGCGCCCGTAGCTGCGCGGCCCGGGCCGGCAGTTCGGTGGCCTGGGCGAGCTCATCGGTAAGCCGCCGGATCTGCGCCAGAAGAATCTCGCGGTTCACCAACGAGTCTTCGATCACCGGCTGGACGACCCGGGCAAACCCGGCCGAGTTCAGCTCTCCGGCCACCGGGATCACACTCCGATTCAACACGTACGCGTCGAGAACAGCCTCCAACGCGGGCCACGCGTTCAACCAGACGTGCTCAGCCCCCGCCCGATGGGCCTTCTCCAGGATCGCTGTCAGCCGGCCCCAGGCGGAGAATGCCGCCATGCGTGGACGTCGCCACGCCGGGAGGTGAGTGCCTTCGAGCCAGGCCATCCGGCCGGCCAGTCCTTCGCTCAGCCGACGCTCGGCGACCACGAGCGCCCGCCCGTCGACCCGCGCGAATGCCATGATCACGTCGATTCCCGCCCCGTAGAGCGCAGCGTCGTGGCGCACCTCCTCGGCCGCCTCGGCAAGGCCGAACCATCGGCGAGCCTCGCCGAGCAGACGGAGTGCCGCCGGGCGGGAATCGCCCGCAGCCCGCCGCAGGGCGTCCATGCCTTGCTCGAACGAGGCATCCGCCGCGGTGGCCGGCATCTCCGCGAGCGCGCTCAAGGTCGCGCGAAGAGTTCCTGCAATCGCCGGTTGGCCGCCCCATGCGTCCAGGGCTGCTCCAATCAGCCTCGGGAGCCGCTCGAGATAGTCCGCGGCCAGCCGGTCCGGATCCTCCGGCGTCAACATGACCGACGTACGCGCCGGGCTTGTCGCTCCGGCAAGCGCGAGCCGCAGTGCTCCCTCGGCGAAAGCGGACGCGACGAGAGGCCGGTCGGCGAGCGCGGCGTCATGGGCGGCGAGAAGTGCCCGGGCCAAACGCGTACCGTGAAGCCGGGCGAACTCCGCCGACTCCAGGAGCTCGTCGGTGGCGTCGAGGGTCGCCAGTAGGGCACGTTGCCGTGTCAGCCCTTCCACGACGGCCTCGACGTCCGCTTCGGCCACGACCCCGTTCTGCCGGAGTTCGCGAACCAGTGAGCGGCACAGCAGCGGCGCGAGGGGTCCACTGGCGGACGTCGCCAACGCCGCACCACGGTCACCGATGAGCCGGGAGGCCAGTTCGCCCAGCGCGGGAACGCCGTCCTCCAGGCCACTGGCAAGAAGGCGGTCGAGGGGCCCGGCGGTCACCACAGCGGCTGGCCACGGCCCGGCGGTGCGACAACCGTGGCTTGCGTCAACGTACGTCGCACAAGCTCCTCGTCCGCGGTGGTGACCAGGATCTGCAAAGCCGGCGTCTCGGCGCACAGCCGTTCAAGGGCGAGTAGCAACGCCGCCGCGTCGCCGTCCTGCACCTCCTCCGAGCGCGGGCTGTCGATCAGCAGTAGGCCGGGATGCGTGGCGATGCCGTGACGGTGGCCGATCCGCAGCAGGGCGACCACCACCGCGATGCGCAGCCGGAGCCGCTCCCCCGGCGATTGGGTGGTGAACCACTCGCGGGGCCCTCCGGTCTTGTAGATCTGGAGCCGACCGGCCCGATCGGCGACGACCCGATCGAGATTGCGGAATCCGAAGCTCCGCGCGAGGACCGCAATGTTCTCATTCATTTCGTCGAAGAGCCCGTCACCGGCAGCGACCTGGTCGTCAGTCAACACCTCCACGGCCGCGTCCAGGACCACGCGGGTGTCACTCCGGGCGGCCCTCTCGCCAGCGGGTACCAGATCAAAAGCGGCGAGAGCTCCGTCGACGCGGGCCAGGCGATAGGTAAGCTCCCGCCGCTGCCGCTCCGACTCCCCCGACCGAACGGCAGCGAGTGCCCGCTCGGCGTCGGCCAGTGCTCGCCGTCGTTCATCGGCGGCTGAGGCCGCTTCGTCCCGGTGCTTCCGGGCAAGCTGCTCCGCCGCTTGTGCCGCCGACAACCGCCACCTCGCCTCCTCCTCGATCGCCTGATCATGCGAATCGCTTCGGATGGTTGGGCTTGCGCACACCGCACAGATCGCCCATGCACGTTCGGCGGCCCGCCGCTCGGGGCCGATCGGTGCTTCACATCGCGGGCAGACCTGCGGGTCGAGCGCGTGGAACAGCTCTCGGGCGGCGAGATGCTCCCGGAGGTCGTTGAGCACCCGCTCGTCGGACCGTCGCTGAGCGCGGAACAACTCGTAGGTCTCCCGGGCCTGCCACGAGTCTGCCTCGGCCCGTACGGCGGCATCGGTCAGCTCGCCGACAATGGTGACCAGCGCAGTAGCCTCAATCTGCTCCGGCAACGCAGCCAGCGCGGCCCGGGCCTCGGCGAGTTCCCGCTGGGCAGCTCCGCGCTGGTCGTCGAGCATGTGGCGCACGCGCGCCGCGTCCGACGCCGCGGCCCTCTCCGCTTCCACATGTTGATCGCGGGCAGCCTTCACCCGGGTGAGCAACGCGGCGCTCGGCAGGTCGAGGAAAACCTGCAGCAACCGACCGGCCAGGCCGCCGACGACAGTGTCTCCGAGGAGCGCCGGTTCCCCACCGGACGGAAGGTAGATCGCCCCGAAATAGGCGGCCCAACCGTACGTGTTGGTGCCGGACGCCGAACGGCGGGAGCGCGACTCCAGGCGCTGAAGACCGAGCAACTCCATCATTAGGCTCTCGACCATGGTGGCGAACTCGTCCTGGCCGGCGCCCCGGGCGATCTCCACGATGCCGCGCCCGGGATCGGCCGACTGAGCCGAGTCGAGCTGAGCTGGATCGGCAGCCGAGAGCACGACGCCGGTAATGAGCTCGCCGCCCCGGATAGCCAGACGGAAACCGAGGGCATGGCCCGCGACCACCGCATCGCATTCGAGCCGGCTGAGCCAGTTCCGGACGACGCCCTGTAGGTTGCTGCGCGGAGAACCTCGCAGGCACCAGGTCAGCAGCTCAAACACGCTGGTCTTGCCACGGAGATTGTCAGCTGCCAGCACGGTCAGCCCCGTGCCGAAACGGATCTCACTGTCGAACGAGCCCCGCGGCTCGACCGAGCGGTCGCCGGCCATCCGCAAGCGCAGCAGCCGGATCGGGCGGGGGATGTCGCTCGACACGGCCGGGGCGAATCCGTGGTCGGCAAAGACCCGCTCCACGACCGACACCGCGGTGCCGGCCTGGATCGCGACGCGGCCGATGAAGTCCTCGTGGTTCATTTCGCCGGTACCTCCTGTGACGAGGGTCCGGACAGGTGACGTTGGAGCCGGTCTCGCACTCGCGGGGCGATGCTGCGGATCTCTTTGCCGATCCGGGTGTCCCGATATTCTTCCTGCCGGTACTGCCGGTCCTTGAGATGAGTGCCCGGCCGCCCCTCAGCCAGCCCGGCGGCCAACCGGGTACGTTCCACGAAGTAACGGAAGACCGGGAAGTCCGTAGTTATCCGGTCTGCGGTGTCGCGACCAGCCCGGGTCAGGTAGTAGTCGTGTTGCCGCACCCGCCCGGCGGAGCCACGCTTGCGACGAATCACGAGGCCGGCGCTCCGCAGAACCGCCACCGCGTCGTCCAATGGCTCGTACGCACCGAAGAGGTACCGGATCATCGGATAGCGGCGTACCTGGGGTTCGTCCGAGGCCAGGATGGCTTCCGCCTGCCGGAGCCGGTAGTCGCCGGCTCCGTGCTCGTACTCGGTGAGCAGCTCGTCGGCCAAGTAGTCTGGGTTGCGCACCCAGAAGTCCAGTTTCTGGAGCCGGACCTGGCTTTGCACGACGGCGACCGCATCGGCCAGGGCCGGATCATGCAAAGGAGGTTCACGCAAGGACTCGGCGGCCGCGGAAATGATCAACAAGATGCGAACCGCGTCCTGGGCACGGCTCGGCGGTTCATTTCCCTCGATTCCCACCGCGGACACGGGCAAATTCTAGGAATTCAGTGACCGGAGCGCCACACCCGACGTTTTGTCCGTCGCGAGCGCCCGACGGCACGTTGTTACCAGTACCTGGGTCGGGAGTGGAAGGGTCTACATGGTTGATCCTTTCGCAGTTCAAGCAGCATCAGACAAGCCGTATCGGGCTTGTTTCCGGATTTGGCCACCTGCAAAATCAAGCGAACGCGACCTGAGGAATGCGGCGTGGCGCAGGCATGGACAGATCTACCGCTTGATCGACCGATCAGCCTCCGATACCTGGGCAGCGGTGAGCTCGAGTTCTCCGCCGAGAACGGCGGCGGAACCGGGCCGGCCGTCGTGACGTGCGACGTCCCGCCTCGGGGGCGCCCGGCCCAGATCGTCACCGACTTCCTGACCCATCTGGACGCGGTGGCCCGCGCGCTCTATCCCGCGTGGTTACCGGCCGCCGAGCCGATCGACGATCCGGCCGGCGCGGGTGTGGCAGCCGTTCGGTCGATTGCGCTGCGCGACGCCGAGCGCGCCGGCCAGTACGGACCTTTCCTGGCTGATCTCGCCGAGCGCGCACTACGCAGGCGGCCTCCGGCGCAGCGTGGTTTCAGCCCGGAGGTACGCGCGTACGGCTTGGCCGGCGCCGTCGCGAACAGTTTCGGCCGCGACCGGATGGCCCTGCTCGTCCGCGTACCGATCGGACTGGCGGCTGACGAGGAGCAGTCACTGGCGTTCGCCGCCCGCTGGCTCACCGACCATGGCCGGTGCGGCGCCTGGTTCACCGGTGCCGCGCTGACGTCGGTCGACACCGTGGAGACCGTCCACGTCGAGCCGGTCAACGCCGCCGCAAGAACCGGCGGTCGATTCTCCGCCGCGGCGGGTAAGCCGCATCCGGCGAGCACCGCCGAGCGGTTACTGGAGACGGCACTCGCTGCTAACGAATGGGCGTGCGACCGCGAGTGGAATCAGCTCCACCGGCCGCACCCGCTCACTAATCCGGTCCGAGTCGACCTGATGTGGCGTGCCGACCGCTGCATCGTGGAGATCGACGGTGCCGAACATCGCGAGGCGACCAAATTCGCCGCCGACAGGCAACGCGACGTGCTCCTGCAACTGGGCGGATACGCGGTCCTGCGCTTCACCAACGACCAAGTCATTCAGCATCGCGACCTGGTCGTGTCGCAAATTCGACAATTCCTTGACGGCCGCCGGGCCGAAAATCTCGAAGGGGTCATTCATGCCTGAGCCGAAGCTTTCGTTGCCGGAGCGCGCACTCCTGCTCATCCTGATGGCGACCAACGCGGAGTTGTCCAATCCAGAAATTGAAGATAGTTACGCCCCGGGGCTGAAACTGACCGGGAAATCGCGGCTCAAGCTCGCCGACGCCAAGCTGATCGACTGTCGCAAGGGCACGCGCGGGGCCTACTTCTTCCGCCTGGCCGACGACGGATGGGCCTGGTGCCGGGCCGAACTGGCCGGGGAGTCACAGAGGCAGGACGGCTCGGCCGGCAAGGCGCTCTACGCGGTGCTCGGCGGGGTCGGCGACTATTTGGACCGCACCGGCCGGAGTCTGGCCCAGATCTTCGCCGATCTGCCGGAAGAGCCGCCGGTCGCGAACGAACCGGCCGCCGCTCCCGCAATGGACGCCGCCTCCAGCTCTACGTTGCCGGCCGACGAGATCGACCTCGAGGTCCGCCGGACCTATCGCAAGCTCGCGGACCCGGCCGGCAGCTGGGTTGGCCTGGCCGATATCCGCGACCATCTGCGCGGCATCCCGCGCCGCGAGGTCGACGGCGTCCTCCGGCTGATGTCCCGGATGCCCGGCATCCGGATCGAGGAGGAGACCAACCAGAAGTCGTTGAGCCAGCGCGACCGCGAAGCGGCGGTGACCATCGGCAACCGCGCCCAGCACGTGCTCTCGATCGAGTCGGCATGAGCGACACTGAGCTCAAGGCCCTCGCCGGGGTCCGGATCAACGTGGTCCCGACTCAGGACGACGTCTGGCGGCGCTCCGAGTTCCACGTCGACACTCTGCACCGCGACGTGGCCAACGCGATCCTTGATGCCATCGGGGACGCCCGCGACGAGTCGGAGGCGAGCCCGGTCGGCGTGGTCGTCCAGGGCCAGCGCGGCTCCGGCAAGACGCATCTGCTGGGCTGGGTGCGCGAGCAGGTCCAGCAGCAGGACGGATACTTCTTCCTAGTGAGCCTGCTCGACGGCAGCCGGTTCTGGTACCGCGTCGCCAACTCGATGATCGACGGACTCGCGCGGCGGGTGGACGGTGCCGAGACCCAACTGCTGCGCTTCCTGAAACGGCTCACTCTGCTGACCGGCGTGCCGTTCGCGGCGCGGCAGGCCGTCATCGGCGAGACACCCCTGGACCGAACAGCCGTCGAAGCAGTCCTGGCGGCCCTCGATCGGTTTCGCCCGGATATCGCCATGGCATGTCGACAGACGCTGCGCGCGCTGGTCGTCTTGAGTGCCGGAGACTTCCGGTCCCGCGAGGTGGGCACCAATTTCCTGCTCTCCGGCGATGAGAGCGAGCCGGGCGAACGCGCGCAATGGGGTCTGCAGCGCGCGGCGTACCCGCCAGAGAGCGTGGTGAGCGAGATCTCGCGGCTGCTCGCTCTCACTGGCCCGTCGGTCGTCGCGGTCGACCAGATCGACGGCCTGCTGGCACCGCTGGCCAAGGCGATGACAAACGGGCTGGAGGCCGAGTGGCAGGACTCGGTCGTCCTGGACCAGATCGCCGACGGCCTGATGTCGCTGCGCGAGGCGACGCACCGGACCCTGACCGTGATCGCGGCTCAGCACTCCACGTGGGAGGTCATCCGCAACTACGCGATCGCAGCGGTCCAGGACCGATTCGTGGCCACGCAGAATCTGGGCCGCATTCCTACGCCGGCGGTCGGCCGAGAGCTGGTGGCCCGACGGCTGGAGCCCTATTACCGTACTGCGGCGTTCACCCCGCCGTACGCGACGTGGCCGGTCGAGGAGGATGCCTTCGACGAGGCAGTGGACTTCATGCCGCGCCAGTTGCTCCAGATCGTCAACGCCCACATCCGAAAATGCGTCGCCGACAGCGACGCGCGCGTTCTGCCGAAGTTGACGAAGCCGACCGGTGAGGTCGCCGACCAGCCGGTGCTGACCGATCCTCCGGCCGACGCCCTCGCCGCCCTCGACAAGCGATTCGCCGAGCTCAGGGAGGCGGCCGATATCGGCCGTACCCTGACGAAGGAGGCGGAGGACGTCGAACTGCCGCCGCTGCTCTCGGCCGGATTGCAGGCGTGGATCATCGAGCGCGGAGCGGAGGCCCGGCATTTCGAGCAGGACGCCCGGCCCAGCACCAAGCCGGTCCTGCACGCCCGGCTCCGCCGGATCCTCGACGACGAGGCGGAGGTGCAGGCGCACTGGGGTTTCCGGGGCATCTCCGCCGAATATCACCCGACGGCAGTGCTCAACCGCATCCGAGCCGCGTCGACCGAATCCGGCCTGGCGCAGGGTGTTCACGGGCGCCGGCTGTTTCTGCTACGCAACACGGAATGGCCGACCAGCCCCAAGAACCGAGAGGCCGTCGCCGCGTTCCAGACGGCGGGCGGTCGCCGGCTGGCCGTGACCGACAACGACCTGCGCATCCTCTGGGCACTGCGAGAGATGTCGGCGAAGCCGTCAGTCGACCTGCCCGCCTGGCTGGTCGATCGGCGGCCAACGTGCGAGGTTGCCTTTCTGCGCGAGGCGCTGGCCGATGCGGCCACCGACCTGCCGGCAAGCCCGCGGGGAAAGCCGATCGAAGAGATCGATCAGCCACCCCAGGTGGGCGCCGACCTGGAGGGCGCGGCTTTCCACCTCGGTCTCACAGTCGAAACGGGCGAGCCCGTCCCGATCTTCCTCGAGGCACTTCGCAAACACGCCGCGGTCTTCGCTGGCTCCGGCTCGGGCAAGACAGTTCTCTTACGCCGCATCATCGAGGAATGCGCCCTTCAAGGCGTCTCCTCGATCGTCCTCGACCCCAACAACGACCTGGCCCGGCTGGGTGACCCGTGGCCGGAGGAGCCGCCCGGCTGGCTTCCCGGCGACGCGGCCAAGGCCAAGGAATATCTGGAAAACACCGATGTCGTCGTCTACACGCCACGCCGTCAGGCCGGTCGGCCGATCAGCTTCCAACCCCTCCCCGATTTCCAGCACCTTGTCGACGACCTCGACGAGTTCGAGGCCGCGATCGACGCGGCCCTCGTCGCCCTGGCTCCCCGTGCGAAGATCGCCGGAACCACCAGCAAGGCACAGCGAGGCCAGGCCATTCTCAAGGAGTCGCTGACCTATTACGCCCGCCGACATCAGCGGACGACACTCCGCGGGTTCATCGGCATGCTCGACGATCTGCCCGTTGAGGCCAGCAGTTTCGGGGACATCGGCCCGAAGATCGCCTCCGAGCTGGGCGAGGCCCTGACGGCGGCCACGGTAATCGACCCGCTGTTCGGTGGCGTCGGTGAACCGGTCGATCCGGGCGAGTTGCTCCGGCCCCGGCCGGGAAAGCGGGCACGCATCTCGGTCATCAGCATGATCGGGCTGGGCACCGAGGACGGCCCTCGGCAGAGCTTCGTCAACCAACTCCAGATGGCCCTGTTCGCCTGGGTGAAGAAGAACCCAGCCGGTGATCGTCCTCTGGGCGGCCTGTTCGTCATGGACGAAGCTCAGACGCTCGCCCCCTCGGGGGCAATCACCGCCTGCACGAAGTCGACGATCGCGCTGGCCTCCCAGGCCCGTAAGTACGGCCTCGGCCTGGTGTTCGCCACCCAGGCGCCGAAGGGCCTGCACAACCAGATTCCCGGCAACGCGGCGACCCAGTTCTACGGCCTACTCAACTCGCCGGTGCAGATCGAGGCCGCGCGCGAGATGGCCCGGGCCAAGGGCGGCGACGTGCCGGGCATCTCGCAGTTGAGCAGCGGCCAGTTCTACGTGGCGCTGGAGGGCCGATCGTTCGTCAAGGCGCGTACGCCGCTCTGCCTCAGTTACCACCCGAAGAGTCCGCTGACCACCGAGGAGGTGCTCGACCGGTCCCGCCACAACCCTGACGACTGACGTTTCAGGGTCAGGGCAGCGAGGGGACCGCGACGGGTGTGCTATCGCGAATGCGGGCGGCATCCTGACCCGGCGGCGAGCCGAACTGCCGCCGGTACTCCCGGCTGAACTGGGACGGGCTGTCATACCCCACCCGGTGCCCGACCCGCGCCACGTCGGCCGGCCCCGCGGCCAGCAGCAGCCGCGCCTCCTGCAACCGGATCTGCTTCTGGAAGCGGATCGGGCTCATCGTCGTGACCGCCTGGAAGTTGCGGTGGAAGGCGGACACGCTCATGCCGGAGGCGTCGGCCAGGTCCTGCACGCGGAACGGCCGGCCGTAGTTCTCGCGGATCCAGCGGACCGCCCGGGCGATCTGGGTCAGGCCGCTGTCGGCCAGGCCCAGCTGCCGTACGGTGCCGCCCTGGTCGCCGGTGATCACACGCCAGAGGATCTCGCGGATGACCAGGGGGGCGAGCACGTCGCGGTCGCGCGGGGAGTCGAGCAGGCGCAGCAGCCGGACCACGGCGTCGATCAGTTCGTCGCCGGCGTCGCTGACCGCGATCGCGGGTGCGGCCGGCACGGAGCCTCGGGCCTGGTCGCTGTCCTGCAGGAGCAGTTCGGCGACCGCGGCCGGCTTGAGCACCAGGCCGAAGCCGAGCGCGGGCTCGGACGGGGACGCCTCGGTGAACTGCCCGATGATCGGCATGTCGATCGAGGCCACCACGTATTGCCCGGCGCCGTAGTCGTAGACCCGGTCGCCGAGGGCGAGCCGCTTCGCGCCCTGGGCGACCAGCGCGACGACGGTGCCGGTCATCGAGACGGCGGGTTTGCTCGGCCGGTCGACCCGGGACAGCAGGACGCCCTCGATCGGGGTGCTCAGGTCGGGCCGGGCGTGGCGGGCGATCAGGGTGCGGAGCTCGTCCAGGGGCACTATCCGATTCTGCTTCGACAAGCAGAATCGTGCAATCAGGGGCGGGCGGCGCCCTCCGAGGGCGGGTCGGACTTCGGCGGGTCCGAGGTCGGCGGATCGGACGACGGCGGATCGGAGACCGGATCGCTGGGCCGCGAGGCCGACATCGACGGATCGGCGGTGTGGTGCACCGGCGGGGCGCCGCCGGCCGGCGGGCGGGTGGTGGGCGGCGGGGCCACCGACGGCGAGGAACCCAGGCCGGCCGCGACGCCGGGCGGCCGCAGCGCGTAGAGCGTGCCCGACGCGCCGAGCACGAACAGGCCGCCGGCGTCACCGGCCGGGGCGCCGGCCAAGGATTCAGGCAGGCGGTGCCGCCAGCGCACCGCGCCGGTGCGCGCGTCGAGGCCGACCAGGTGGCCGTCCGGGTAGGCGACGTCGACCTCGCCGGCGCGGGCCAGAAGGCGGGCCGGCCCGGCGGAACCGGCCGCCGGACGCGCCGCCCAGCGCTGCCCACCGGAGATCGGCTCCCAGGCTCCGACCGAACCGTCGGAACCGCCCGCGAAGACCAGCGCGCCATCGCCGGCGGCCGACTTCAAAGTGACGCCGGCCGGCCTGATCGGGGGCAGCACCGCCCCGTTGTCGGCGCGCACGCACCGCACCGACCCGTCCGCCAGCGGCAGGCAGGCAGCACCGGCGGCGGCGACCGGTGCGGCGGTCGCCGGGCCGACCGAGGGCTTCCAGATCGGCGTTCCGTCACGGTCGGTGCCATAGAGCCGGCCGTCGGCGGCGAACGCCACCGCGACGGACCCGACCAAGGTCGGGCTCATGGGAAAACGCTGGTCGGCCCACACCCGCCAGCGGGCATGGCTTCCGCCGAGGGCGTACGCGTAGAGCACCCCGTCCCGGCCACCCGCGTAGATCCGGCCCTCCCCGACGACCGGCCGGACGTCGAACGTCGTGCCCGTCGTACGCCGCCACACCGTCTCGCCGGTTCCCGCGTCGACGGCGAGGAGGTGCCCGTCGGTCGTCACGGCGTACGCCCGGCGGCCGGGAATCCCGGCCGCGACGCGCGCCCCGGCCCCGACCGGCACCGACCAGGCGAGTTGGCCGTCGTCGCGGTCGTAGCCGCGCAGCTTGCCGTCCGCCGACGAGAGCACGACGCGGTCGCCGCCGACCGCGGGCGGTTCGGTCACGCCGGAGCCGACCGCGGTCTTCCAGAGCAGCGCGACCGGCGGGGTGGTCGGCGCGCCCGGCGGCGGGGAGGGCTCGGAGCCCCGGCCCGGCCGGAGCGCGACGGCGGTGACCGCGGCGGCGACGACCAGCCCGGCCAGCCCCACCGCGATCGGCCAGCGGTAGGTCCAGACCGGGCCGCGGCGCTTCCGCACGACAGGCCGGGTCGCCGGATCGGCATCCACCGCCGGCCGCACGGCGGCGGTCTCGTCGAACCCCCCGCCCAGAAACGGCCCGGCCGCCAAGAACGACAGGGCGACGGGAGTGGTGCCCGGCGAAGCAGACACCGCTGCCGGCAACGAAGGAACGACCGGAGTAGCGCCAGTGCCCGGCGAAGGAGACACCGCCGCCGGAGAGGAAGGGGCGACGGGAATGGCAGCCGGGTCCGGCGAAAGAGACGCCGCCGCTGAAGAGGAAGTGGCGGTCGTGCCCGGCGACGGGGACACGGCCGCGGGGAAGGGGCCGCCGAGGACGATGGCCGGGAAGGCGACCGACACGGCCAGGTCGGCGCCCGGCAGGCTCAGGCGGGCCGCGCCCATCGCCACGGCCGTCTCCGGCTGTTCGCCCGGCGGGACCGAGCGGCCGATCGCCGCCGACACCAGCGCTCCGACCAGCGGGATCCGGGCCGAGCCGCCGGCCAGGACGACGGCGTCGGCGGCGTCGACGCGTACGGCGGCTTCGTCGAAAGCCCGCCGCAAGGCGGCGACCGTCTCCGTCAACGCCGGGGAGATGAGTTTTTCCAGCTCGGACCGGCGGTAGGTGACCCGGGTGTGCACGCCCGGCAGGTCGACCGCGATCTCGGCCTCGGTGTCGAACGAGAGGCTCTCGACCGCCTCGGCGCACTCGCGGCGCAGCCGGGCGAGGTCGGCCGGCGCCTCCTCCGGCGAGATGTCGAACCGGGACAGCACCTGCTCGTAGACCATGCGGTCGAAGTCGACGCCCTCGACCCGGGAGGTGGCGAGGATCTCGGCGCCGTCGTCGGTGCGCCGCAGCACCGTCGCCCGGAACGTCGCGCCGAGATCGTAGATCGCGACCAGGTCGCCCGGCCGGGCCCGCGCGGCCGCCGCGGTGGCCTCGTCGTGCAGCGTGACCTCGGGCAACCCGGCCAGCTGGGCGGCCCGGCGGAGGGCGTCGGGCGACGCCGAACCGACCGGGTGGGTGAGCACGACCCGGGCGAGCCGTCCGGCCCGGCCGCGGGTGGCGGTCGCGATGACCTGGTCGAGGAACTGCGCCATCAGGGCGGTCCCGCTGAGTTCGGTGTCGCCGAGCTTGACCGGCGCCGGATCGGTCAGCCGCAGGAGGAGATCGACGGCGAGCCGGTCGGGTGACGACTCGCCGCGCCGACGCGCGCCCTCGCCGATCAGGACCGTGCCGTCGGCGCGCAGGAAGACGGCCGTCGGGATCTCGGTGCGCCGCCCGCCCAGCCGCACCGCCTCCACGGCCCCGCCGGCCGTGATCGCGGCGGCGGTGAACCTGCTCCCGAGATCGATACCCAGGCCGTACTCCCCCATCCGATTGATGCTAGGCGATTGCCGCGAGCGGCCTTTCAGCCCTGGTCAGCCGAGCCAGCCCGGGCGGATCAGGCCGGCCTCGTACGCATAGACGACCAGCTGTGCCCGGTCGCGCGCACCCAGCTTGATCATCGTGCGGCTGACGTGGGTCTTCGCCGTGGCCGGGCTGATCACCAGGCGGGTCGCGATCTCGTCGTTGGAGAGGCCCTCGGCGACCAGCACCAGCACTTCGCGTTCCCGGTCGGTCAGCTGGTCGAGGTGGGCCGGGGGCGCGGCCGGAGGTCCCGAGCGGCCCGACCCGGCGAACTCGGCGATCACCCGGCGGGTCACGCTCGGCGAGAGCAGGGCGTCGCCGGCCGCGACCGCCCGGACGCCGCGCAGCAACTCGACCGGTTCGGTGTCTTTGACCAGGAATCCGGACGCGCCGGTGCGCAGCGCCTCGAACACATATTCGTCGAGCTCGAACGTCGTCAGAATGACCACCCGGGTCTCGGAGAGCGCCGGATCGGAGGCGATGCGGCGGGTCGCCTCCAGGCCGTCGACGCCCGGCATGCGGATGTCCATCAGCACGACGTCGGGCCTGGTCAGCTGGGCCTGCCGCACCGCCTCGACCCCGTCCGAGGCCTCGGCCACCACCCGGATGTCGGGCTCGGCGTTGAGCAGCGCCCGGAATCCGGCCCGGACCAGCGCCTGGTCGTCGGCGAGCAGCACCGAGATCACGATTGCTCCTTCTCTGTGGAACCGCTCGGCCGAGCGGCTCTTTCGGACGGCTCGGCCGGGATCAGGACGGACACCAGGTAGCCACCGTCGACCGGGCCGGCTTCGAGGCTTCCCCCCAAGCTCTGTGCGCGCTCGCGCATGCCGGCGATGCCGTTGCCTTCCGGCGTCTGCTCGGCGGCGGCCGGCTCCGGCTCGCCCTCGTCGGGGCCGTGCCGGTTTCGGATGGCCAGGTGCAGCGCGGTCGGCAGGTAGTCGACCGCGATCGTCGCCGACGCCTCCGGCCCGGCGGCGTGCTTGCGCACGTTGGTCAGCGCCTCCTGCACGATCCGGTAGGCCGCCCGGTCGACCTCGGGCGGCAGCTCGCGCGGCTCCCCGGTGACCGTGGTGGTGACCGGCAGCCCGGCATCGGCGGTCAGGTCGGCGAGCCGGTTGATCCCGACCGCCGGCTGCCGCGGGGCCGCCTCGTCTTCCGTACGCAGCACCCCGAGCACCGCCCGCACCTCGCGCAGCGCCTCCGAACTGGCCGTCTTGATCGCGCTCAACGCCTCGCGGGCCTGCTCGGGCCGGTTGTCCATCAGGTGCAGACCGACCCCGGCCTGCACGTTGATCAGCGACAGGTGGTGGCCGAGCACGTCGTGCAGCTCGCGGGCGATCCGCAGCCGTTCCTCGGACGCCTGCCGCTTCTCCTGCTCCTCGCGGGCCCGGGCCTGCTCGGCGCGCACCTTCATGACCTCGGCCATCTGCTCGGAGCGGATCTTGGCCGCGCCGCCGAGCAGCATCAGCACGAACAGCCAGATCGCCAGCACGACCGCGTCGCCGACGT
Organism: Actinoplanes sp. NPDC051411; assembly: GCF_040682075.1. Classification (NCBI taxonomy): domain Bacteria; kingdom Bacillati; phylum Actinomycetota; class Actinomycetes; order Micromonosporales; family Micromonosporaceae; genus Actinoplanes; species Actinoplanes sp. NPDC051411. The sequence continues at coordinate 97,986 of NZ_JBFBAD010000004.1, forward strand.
CGGGCCGGGTGCCCGGGTCGAGGCCGAGCGGGCCCGCCAAGACCACGGTGATCAGCAGGTAGGCGGTGTAGGCCACGGCGGCGCCGATCACCGGGAACCAGCGACGGCCGTGCCGGGTGAGGCTGAACAGGGCCATCGCGGGGGCCACGGCGTACATCCACCGGGGGGCGGCGAACGACGCGAAACCGATCGACGCGGCGGCGGCCAGCGTGAACACGACCTCCGGCGCCTTGCGCCGCCAGATCAGCACGAACGGGCCGGCCAGCAGCAGCGCGTAGGAGAGCTGGTCCATCGGGCGGAACACCAGGCCGTGCCGGGCCGCGTCGCGCGCCGACCAGACCTGGATGACCCCGGCGAGGACGGCCGCGGCGGGCGGGAAGGCATGCGGACCGCCCCGCCGCTGGAAGCCCTCCCGCGGCGCATAATTCTCGCGCCGCCAGGACGGTCCGGGGTGCGGCTTCTCGGTCACAAGGGAAAACTACGGCACCTTGCGGTGCCCCGGCATCGGCGCGCGGGCTTGGCGTTTCCTACGCCTCCGGGAGTACGCGGGGAGACCGTCATGCGCCCGCGGGAGTACGCGAGGAGGAGCCGCCGGGCGAATTGACGCCCGGAAGATGCTCCCGGCGGCCGACGTCCGTGGGCGCGTTTCCGGCGACTCTGGGTGCACGGGCCATCAAGCACGGGCCATCAAGAAGGCCACGAAGAAGGCCACCAAGGAGGACACGGTGAACCCCGAGAACAACTTCAGCGGCGCCAACGGCCGGATCCGCACCTCCGACCAGGAGCGCGAACAGATCGCCGAGATCCTGCGCGCGGCCATGGCCGAGGGCCGGCTCAACCTCGAGGAAGGTGAGGAGCGACTGGCCGCGGCGTACGCGGCGAAATATCGCGACGACCTCAAGCCGCTGACGGCCGATCTTCCCGACGGAGGCCGGCGCGCCCTCGCCGACACGCCCGAAGGGCGTCAGGCGACACGCCGTCACCTCAGCCGTCACGCCGGATTCGTGGTCTTCATCGCCCTGCTGCTGACCGGCATCTGGGCGCTGTCCCACGCGGTCTTCTTCTGGCCCGCGATCCCGCTCTTCTTCCTGGTCATGGGTCTGGCCCGGCACGCCCGGATGCGTCGCTACGGCTACGGCTACCCGCACGCCGAGCGGGTCGCACCCTGGAACGCGCCCGGACACCGGTGATCCACGACATTCCATAATGGACGTGTCGGTCGTTGATCGACTCCCCCCGCTCTGTCACAGTGACCGGGTTTGCCCCCGGTCACGGCAGAACGGGGTGCGAGGAGGGTCAACTAAACATGATGGGTCCGTCGCACGCCCTCTCCGGAGCAGCCGCCTGGCTGGCCGGAAGCTGGGCGCTCGATCAGTTCGCCGGATATCACCAGTCGCCGCTGGCGATCTCGGTCGGTGCCATGGTCTGCGCCGGGGGCGCACTACTCCCCGACCTCGACCTGTCCGGGCGGGTGACCACCAACCAGGGCGGCGCCACCGTGGCCCACACGTTCGGCGTGCTCTCGCTGTTCGTGGCCGAGGTGATCGAGAAGTTCTCCCTCGGCGTCTACACGGCGACCCGGCTCTCCCACGATCCCAAGCGCAACAACGGCCACCGCACGTTCACCCACACGCTGCCGTTCGCGGCACTCGTCGGCTGGGGAACCACGGCACTGTGCGCGCACTTCGGCAAATGGGCGGTCGTCGCGGTCGTCTTCCTCATGGCCGGCATGGCGCTACGCGGCCTGTTCGAGAAATGGGCCGAACGGGCCGGCTGGGTCATCGTCACGCTCGCGTCCGGCGGCATCGCCTGGTTCACGGCGGCCAACCTGCCCGGCGACCGCGGCTACCCGATGCTCGGATTCGCGGCCGGAGTGGGCTGCTTCGTCCACCTGATGGGCGACATCGTCACCAGCGCCGGCGTCCCGATCGCCTGGCCGATCCCGACCGGCCGCCGGATGTGGCGCATGATCGGCATCCCGAACGTCATCGCGGTCAAGGTCGGCGGCAAGGTCGAGGTGCTGGTCCTGCGTACGGCATTCACCATCATCTCGCTCCTGGCGATCGCCGGAATGATCACACCGTGGGCACTGCACCGCTTCGCGCCGTCAACCTTCGCCGGGAGTGACCACTAGGGTCGGTGTGTCGTAGATCCTGCGACGTTTTGCCGACAGGGCGATGGTGTCCGGGTCACCCATCGTCAAGGCTGGCCCGATGACCACCTCGTCCAACCACGGCGAACCCATCCGGTTCGACCGGGAGCTCGCCCGCACCAGCGCCGCAACCCTGCGCGACAAGCGGAACCAGCTCACCGGCCCGGCCGCGCCCCTGGTGCGCGGCTGGGCCCCGCTGCAGGCGGCGATGAGCGAAGCGCTCGCCAACCCGCCCAAGGGCATCGCCGACGTGCTCGCCATCCAGGTCCTCGTGCAGGCGATCCTCGACCAGCTGCCACCCAGCCCGGCCAACAACCGCGTCGCCGCGTTCAACAAGCTCTACCTGACGATCACCCGCCGGGTCGACACCGCGCTGCAGACAACCGCACAATGGCCCGAATTCCTGGAAATGCTCGACGTCGAATTCGCCAAACGCTACTTCCTCGCCCTCGACCTGTGGAACCGCGACCAGGCCGAAACACCCGACGTCTGGGAAGTCCTGTTCCGGCGGGCCGGCGACACCGAGATGAGCGAACTCGTGGCGGCCGTCCTCGGCGTCAACGCGCACATCAACCACGACCTGTCGCTGGCCCTGATCACGACGTGGGAGCAACTGGGGCCGCCGCCGGACGACAAAATCTACCCGGACTACGAGCTGGTCAACAAGATCTTCTATGAGGAGATTCAGCCGTTGCGCCGAGGGTTTTCCGATGACTGGCAGTTGCATATCGACCGGCTCGTCGGGCCGTTGGATGACTGGAGTCAGAGGATTCTGGTGAAGGTTACGCGGGCTCAGGCCTGGGAGCAGGCTCGGAGGTTGTGGCCTCTTCGGTCTGATGCCGAGGATTTCGCGGCGGCGTGTCATTTGATGGATCGGGCTGCTTCGTTGCTTGGGGAGTGGCTGTTGTTCGGCGATCGGTTCGTCAATGATGCCGGGGAAGTTGTTATCGGGGGGCGTCGATTTCTTTCTCGGATTTTGGGGTGAAGGGCTTCTAGATTCTTGCGCTGGGACGGGAGCCGATCAATGGGCCCAAGGTCGAGGTGGAGCATTTATTTCGACCTTGGGCCCATTGATCGGCTCCCTCGCGTGGTTTTCGTATCTGGAAGGAGTCTGGTTTCGCGGATCTGGCTGCCTGGCTGGGTTTGGCGGTCACCTGACGGGTTGGTGGTCTGGCTGCCGCGCCTTTGGTCTCGGGACATCGATATTTCTTACCCGGGCGGGCCTGGGGGGTGGGTCATGCGGGCAGAAACCGTGCCGGTTGCGGTTACCCCGGAAACCCCCGGGGGTTTGGGGTGGTCTGCGCGGTCGGGGTTGGGGTCAGCTTTGCGCGTGTCCGTGGCGGCCTTTGATTTTTGGGGAGCGGCGATTCTGGGCTTCCTCCCGGCTTCGATCCATTCGAAGATCGCGTTCGCGAGTTCCTGCCGGGTCGCGCGGCTCTGCCGGTCCAGCAGTTCGAGTCGCATGGACCGGAAGAACGACTCGACGCCGGCGGGCCATGTCGAGGGCGTCGGTGACCAACTCGGTGGTCGGATGGTCGGCGATCGACCAGCCCACGACCCGCCGGGCGAATACCTCCAGCACAACGGCGCAGTAGACCCGGCCTTGACCGGTGCGGTGCTGGGTGAGTTCGGTGACCCACCACGCGTCCGGCCGGTCCGCGGTGAATCGCCGCCGGACCAGGTCGGCGGACGGTGCAGCGTCCGGATCCCGCACCGTGCCGGCGGCGCCGGTAGACGCCTTACAGTCGGCCGATCGCATCAGCCGTTCCACGCGTTTGCGGCCGCACCGCACCGGCCAGGCGCAACTCGGCGTGCACCCGGGGAGCGCCGTAACTGCCCCGCGACATCTGACGAATCTCGGTGATCGTGGCGCTCGACGCCTGATCGGCCGGGCAGCGGGCCGAGACCGGTCGACCGCGCCACTCAGAGAACCCGGAGGTCGACACACCCAGGACCCGGCACGCCACTGCCACCGCCGGCGGCCAGTTCAGCGACGTTCTCCCGCGCGAAATAGGCCGCGGCCTTCCGCAGGCGATCTCCCTGACCGGCTTCTGCTGAAGCCGGGCCAACTCGACCGCGCGCTCACGAAACTCCGGCGGGTGTGGTGCAGGCATCCGAACTCCTCCGTCAGCGATGGCGTCCGGGAAACCGGGGAAAGCTCAGATCAGCCTCGTTCACTGCTCGTGGCCAGGCCGTGGGATGTTGGGCGTTGATCGAACCGGTGCGGCCACCCTGGCCGGAGAAGGCGCCGGGGCCGATCCCGGACCGTTTAGGCCGGCAAGGCATCCTGTTCGTGCTGCACACCGGGACCGGTCGGGAAGAGGGGCTCCGGAACCAGTCAACCGCGGTAAGCCCGGCTCCAAGCACCACCTGATCTGCGTCGGCACCCCGATCTACGTGCTGACCAGCGGCGCGAATGTCCCCGACATCAGCCTCGCGATCTGCTCGACTGCTACCCGCCAGCCGCCCTGGACGGCCCGGCGCCGCTTCGAGGTCTTGCCGGCTGACAAGGGCTACAGCAGCGAAGCCTGCCGCGAGCGCGGTACCGAGCCGAAGACGCCCGACATCAAAAGAATGGAAAGACCGGCCGCCTTCGGTGCGGGACACGGAAAATGAGAGCAGGCCGGCATCCAGGGCCTCTACCGGCGGCGCAGGGCCCGGCTCCATGGTCCGAGACCGGCGCGCGGAACCCTGTGGGGACCTGGTCGACCGTCGCGCTCGGCGACCGTTGACCCCACACCTGGCTGTCCGGGCTACGGGAGGCCGGTCATGACCGTGGCGGCCCGTGGTTTTGGGGAGCGGCGATACTGCGGTCATGGGGATTCCGCGGGGTGTTGCGGTTGTCGTTGACGGGGCTCGGGTGTTGCTGATCAAGCGGTACCTGCGACAGGGGTCGGCGGCCGAGTGCGTGATGTGTGCGGACGCCCGGGCGGTTGGGCCCGACTGTGCCGGCCATCGGTATGCGGTGCTGCCGGGAGGCCACGTCGAGGACGGCGAGAGTGCTGAGGTGGCGGCCGTCCGGGAGCTGGCCGAAGAGACCGGACTTCGTGGAGTGGTTGAGCGTCTGGTGTGGACCGGGCGGCATAACGGACGGTCGGCGTTCTATTTTTTGATGGGTGGAGTGTCTGGGGTGCCCATTTTGTCGGGCGACGAGGCCGCCGAGAACGGGCCGGAGAACAGCTATGAGCTGATGTGGGCGGGGGTTGAACGGTTCGACGAGCTTGGGCTTCACCCGGCTGACATTCGGCCGGTGCTCGCCGAGCTGGTCGGGTCGGTAACGTAGGAGTCTGGCCAGGGTTCAGGCCGCCTCGGTGACGAGCACGGTGCGGACGCCGGGCTCGTCGGGCGCGGTCCAGATCGACTCGACGCCGGCCAGCGGGAGCGCCCGCGCGGTCACCGCGATGTCACCCCGGTTGATCTCCTCGACCAGGGACGGGAGCTCTTCCAGGTACGCCCGGGGCGAGACCGCGCCCTGACCGTTGCCCTGGAGGCGGAAGTTGGCCGAGCGCAGCGCGACCGACGGCAGCTCGATGGTCGGGCCGGCCATCGCGCCGATCTGGATCCAGTTGAGCTCGCGGCCCCGGTCGGGCCGGGCCGTCAGCAGCGCGATGATCGCGGACGCCGCCGGCTCGCCCCACAGATAGTCGAGGACCAGATCGACATCGGCGGCCGCCTTGGCCAGCGCCTCGTCGTCGCCGAGGGCGACAGCGGAAGCGCCCAGGCCGGGCAGCAGCGCGAGACGGCGCTCGTCGCGGCCGGCGCCGACGACCCGGCCGGCGCCGAGCCGTTTGGCGACCTGGACCGCCATCTGCCCGGCGTTGCCGGTCGCGCCCAGGACGAGTACGGACTGGCCGGGCTTGATCGGCACCCGGCGGCGCAGCGCGACCCAGGACGACATCGCCGGGTTCATCGCGGCCGCGATCTTGACCACGTCGACGCCGTCGGGCAGCGGAATGCAGCGGCGGGTGTCGACGACGGTCCGGGTGGCCATCGGGCCGGTCAGCTCGTCGTCGGCGACGAAATAGACGAGCTTGCCGTCGGGCAGCCGGGCCACACCGTCGACGCCGGGGACCATCGGCAGCTTGCCGGTGCTCGTGTAGTGCCGGCCGGACGCCCCGGTGCGGACCCGCGGGTGCAGCCCGGCTGCGAGCACGTCGACCACGACCTCGTCGGCGCTGGACGGCGACGGCAGGTCGAACGACGCGTAGCGCGGCGGGCGGTCGAACGAGCTGACGACCGCGGCGAGAGTCTCCATCGTGTGCTCCTCGCAAAAGTAGTTTGTGACACGAACTAATTTAGTACGTAGCACGTACTTTTGCAAGACAAAAAAGCGGCGAGGCTCCGGAGAGCCCCGCCGCGAGAGAAAGAAGAAAGATCAGATCTCGTAGGCCAGGTTGGGACGCAGCCAGCGCTCGACCTCGTCGACCGACATGCCCCGGCGGGCGGCGTAGTCGATGATCTGGTCCTTGGCCAGGCGGCCGACCGTGAAGTAACGCGAGTCGGGGTGCTGGAAGATCAGGCCGCTGACCGCGGCGGCCGGGGTCATCGCGTACGACTCGGTAAGCGCCACGCCGATCGTGTCGGTGCCGAGCAGCTTGAAGAGGTCCTTCTTCTCGCTGTGGTCGGGGCTGGCCGGGTAGCCGAGAGCGGGCCGGATGCCCCGGAAGCGCTCGGCGTGCAGGTCCTCCAGCTTGGGCTGCGAGCCGGGCTCGAACCAGTCCCGGCGGGCCTGCAGGTGCACGTACTCCGCGAACGCCTCGGCCAGCCGGTCGGCCAGCGCCTTCACCATGATCGCCCGGTAGTCGTCGTGCTCGGCCTCGTATTTGGCGGCCAGCTCGTTGGCGCCGTGGATGGCGACCGCGAAGCCACCCAGGTGGTCACCGGCCGGCGCGACGTAGTCGGCCAGGCTGCGGTTGGCCCGCCCGGCCGGCTTCTCGGTCTGCTGGCGCAGCATCGGGAAGCGGACGCCGTTGTCGAGCACGATGTCGTCGCCCACGCTGTGGGCGCCCCAGAAGCCGTACAGGCCGCGGGCCTTGAACGAGCCGTCCGCGATGATCTTGTCGAGCAGCGTGTTGGCGTCGTCGAAGAGCTCGCGGGCGACCGGCTGCTCGAGGATCGCCGGGTACTTGCCCTTCAGCTCCCAGGCCAGGAACAGGAACTGCCAGTCGATCATCTCGCGCAGGCCGGCGATCGAGGGCTGCACCTCGCGTACGCCCGTGAAAGCCGGAGTGGGCAGGTCGCTGAAGTCGACCACCTCGCGGTTGTCCCGGGCGGCGGAAAGGGTCAGCAGCGGCTGGGCGTGCCGGTTGGCGTGCTGCTCGCGCAGCCGCTCCTGCTCGATCCGGTTGGCCTCGTCGAGCTTCTCGGCCCGGTCGGCGTCGAGCAGGTCGGACACCACCCCGACGACCCGGGAGGCGTCGAGCACGTGCACCGTCGAACCCTCGTACGCCGGGGCGATGCGCACCGCCGTGTGCTGCCGGGACGTGGTCGCCCCGCCGATCAGCAGCGGCACCGTGAAGCCGCGGCGCTGCATCTCGGCGCCGACCGCGACCATCTCGTCGAGCGACGGGGTGATCAGCCCGGACAGCCCGATGACGTCGGCCTTCTCGGCGATCGCGGTCTCCAGGATCTTGGCGGCCGGCACCATCACGCCGAGGTCGATCACCTCGTAGTTGTTGCAGCCCAGCACCACGCCGACGATGTTCTTGCCGATGTCGTGCACGTCGCCCTTGACCGTGGCCAGCACGACCTTGCCCTGACCGCGGTCGGCCTCGGCGCGGCCCTCCAGGCGGGCCTGCTCCTTCTCCTTCTCCATGTACGGCTCGAGGTAGGCGACCGAGCGCTTCATCACGCGGGCGCTCTTGACCACCTGGGGCAGGAACATCTTGCCGGAGCCGAACAGGTCGCCGACGATCTTCATGCCGTCCATCAGCGGGCCCTCGATCACCTCGAGCGGCCGGGGCAGCAGCTGCCGGGCCTCCTCGGTGTCCTCCTCGATGAAGTCCACGATCCCGTGGACCAGGGCATGGGACAGCCGTTCGGCCACCGGCGCCTCGCGCCAGGTGAGATCGACCGTACGCTGCTTGCCCTCCCCCTTGACGGTCGAGGCGAACGTGACCAGGCGGTCGGTCGCGTCCGGCCGCCGGTCGAACAGCACGTCCTCGACGAGCTCCAGCAGGTCGGCCGGGATGTCCTGGTAGACGGTCAGCTGGCCGGCGTTGACGATGCCCATGTCGAGCCCGGCCTGGACCGCGTAGTAGAGGAACGCCGAGTGCATCGCCTCGCGCACCACGTCGTTGCCGCGGAACGAGAACGACAGGTTGGAGATGCCGCCGCTGGTGCGCACGCCCGGGCAGCGCTCCTTGATCAGCGGGAGCGCCTCGATGAACGCCTTGGCGTAGCCGTTGTGCTCGCTGATGCCGGTCGCGACGGCGAGCACGTTCGGGTCGAAGATGATGTCGTCGGGGGCGAAGCCGGCCACGTTGACCAGCAGGTCGTAGGCGCGGCCACAGATCTCGACCTTGCGGTCGCGGGTGTCGGCCTGGCCCTGCTCGTCGAAGGCCATCACGACCACGCCGGCGCCGAAGTTGCGGATCTGCTGGGCCTGCTTGAGGAAGGCCTCCTCGCCCTCCTTGAGGCTGATCGAGTTGACCACCCCCTTGCCCTGCACGCACTTGAGGCCGGCCTCGAGCACGCTCCACTTGGAGCTGTCGATCATCACCGGGATGCGGGCGACCTCGGGCTCGGTGGCGATCAGGTTGAGGAACGTGGTCATCGCCTGCTCGCTGTCGAGCAGGTCGGCGTCCATGTTGACGTCGAGCAGGTTGGCGCCGCCGCGCACCTGGTCGAGGGCGACCGCGACGGCGCCCTGGTAGTCGTCGGCCTCGATCAGCCGGCGGAACCGGGCCGAGCCGGTGACGTTGGTGCGCTCGCCGATCATCACGAAGCCGGTGTCGGGACCGATCGCGAACGGCTCGAGGCCGCTGAACCGGGTGGTCTCCGCCGGCGTGTCGATCTTCCGCGGTGGCGCGTCCTTGACCGCCTGGGCGATCTTCGCGATGTGCGCGGGGGTGGTGCCGCAGCAGCCGCCCACGATGTTGACCAGCCCGGCCCCGGCGAACTCCCCGACCAGCTCGGCGGTCTGCACCGGGGTCTCGTCGTAGCCGCCGAACGCGTTCGGCAGGCCGGCGTTGGGGTGGCTGGCCACGAAGCTGTTGGAGATGCGGGCCAGCTCGGCGACGTGCGGGCGCATCTCGGCCGCGCCGAGCGAGCAGTTGACGCCCACGACCAGCGGGTGGGCCCGCTCGATCGAGCGCCAGAACGCCTCCACGGTCTGGCCGGACAGCGTGCGCCCGGACAGGTCGACGATCGTGACCGAGATCCAGAGCGGCAGGTCGGGCGCCACCTCGCGGGCCGCCGCGACGGCCGCCTTCGCGTTCAGCGTGTCGAAGATCGTCTCGATCAGCAGCAGGTCGACGCCGCCCTCGGCCAGCGCCGCGATCTGCTCCGCGTAGGAGGCTTTGACCTGGTCGAACGTGACCGCGCGGTAGGCCGGGTCCTCGACCTTGGGCGACAGCGACAGCGTGACGTTGAGCGGGCCGACCGAGCCGGCGACGAAACGCCGGACCCCGGTTTCCTCCGCCGCCTCGTCGGCCGCCTGCCGGGCCAGCCGCGCGCCCTGGATGTTCATCTCGCGCACCAGCGGCTCGAGGCCGTAGTCGGCCTGGCCGATGCTGGTCGCGGTGAACGTGTTGGTCGTCGTGATGTCGGCGCCGGCGGCCAGATATTGCCGGTGGACGTCGAGGATCAGGTCGGGCCGGGTCAGGTTGAGCAGATCGGGGTCGCCGGTGACGTCCTTGGCGTGATCGGCGGGAACCACGCCGCCGGCCAGGTAGTCATCGGGCTTCAGCTTGGCCGCCTGGAGCATCGTGCCCCACGCGCCGTCGAGCACCAGAATCCGCTCGCCCAGCCCTCGCCGCAGCTCAGCAGTTGTCGCGCTTCTGTCCATACCGACCACCTCCGGATCAACGGAGGCGCCCTTGGTCGGAGTCACCGGACGAGCGTGGCGGGAGCTTGGCCCCCGTTGCAGCGCCTCTCGTCTCGGGCTGATAAAGATACCCGATTTTCACTTCGCATCGGAGTAGGCCCCAACGACTGAGACGTCCAGCGGGAATCGCACCGGAGTGTCGCCGAACACCAGACGTTTGGCCTGTTCGGCACTCGCCTGAACTGCGGAGACCACGTCGTCGGCGAGCTCGGCCGGGCAGTGCACAACCACCTCGTCGTGGACGAAAAGCACCATTTCTGCGTTCGTGCCCGCTAGTGCCGTACGAAGTGTGGCGAGCAACACCAGCGCCCACTCGGCGGCCGTCGCCTGCACGACGAAGTTGCGCGTGAACCGCCCGCGAGCACGGCCCGTGGCACCGTCGAGCGGCGGCTCGGCCTCCGGCGGTTCGAGCCCGGCCTCCTGAGCGCCCCGGCCGGCCGGCGGGCAGGTGCGGCCCAGCCACGACCGGACCAGTCCCCCGGCCTCGCCGGTGCGGGCGGCCGCCTCGACGTAGTCGAACGCGATCGGATAGCGCTGCCGCAGCACCGCCAGCGCCGGGATGGCGTTGCCGCCGGTCTGGCCGTACATCGCGCCGATCAGCGCCACCTTGGCCTTGGCCCGGTCACCGTCGAACGAGTCGGCGGCCAGCGCGGCATAGAGATCGCCGGCCGCACCGGCGGCCGCGAACCGGGCGTCACCGGAGACCGCGGCAAGGACGCGGGGCTCGAGCTGCCCGGCGTCGGCGACCACGAACCGCCAGCCCGGGTCGGCGACCACCGCCCGCCGCACCACCTTGGGCACCTGCAGGGCACCCCCGCCCCGGGTCGCCCAGCGGCCGGAGACCACGCCGCCCGGCACGTATTCGGCCCGGAACCGGCCCCCACTCACCCAGGCGTCACGCCAGGCCCAGCCGTGGGCGGTCCAGATGCGGTAGAGCTCCTTGTATTCGAGCAGGGGCCGCACCGCCGGATGGTCGACCTTGCGCAGCACCCAGGCCCGCGTGTTGGGCACGTCGACGCCGGCCCGCGCGAACGCCCGCACCACCTCGTGCGGCGAATCGGGATGCAGCCCGTGCACCCCGAACGCGGCGTTGATCTCGGCGGTCAGCTCGGCCAGCCGGCGCGGCGGCCCGACCGGCTGGGGCGCCCCGAGCAGCTCCCGCAGCAGGTCGTCGTGGAGGTCGGCCCGCCACGGCAGGCCGGCGTGGCCCATCTCGGCGCCGACCAGCCCACCGGCCGACTCGGCCGCCACGAGCAGGCGGAAGCGCCCCGGGTGCTCGGTCTGGGCGATGCGGTGCTGCTGGTCGGCGTACACCTCGCGTACGGCGGAAAGCACGTCGAAGCCGGCGGCGGCCGGCGGAGGCCCGGTGGTCTCGAAGAGCGCGCCCTGGGCGAAGCCCGGCGGTTCGGCGACGCGGGGCGGCGGATCGCTCGGCACCGGCAGGCCGTGGAGCCTCGCCCGGGCGGCGGCCAGCGCCCGCGGCTCACCCCAGCGGCCGGCGTGCCCGAGCAGCAGAGACTCGGTCAGCTCGAGGTCGTGACAACGGGCGACGCGCACGCCGGCCCGCAGCAGGGCCGGGTAGAGATCGGCGGTCGAGGCCCAGATCCAGCGCGGCTGGTCGCGCGCCTCCCGTTCGGCGATCGCGGCCCCCAGATCGCTCACCGCCCGCGGAGGGGCCAGCGGCGTGCCGTCGGGCCGCAGATCCTGCAACCGACCATCGGAAACCACCGCCACCAGCACCAGGCCATTCTCCTGCCCGGGTACGACACTTTCGGGCCGTCGCCGGTCACCGCCCCCGAACCGGCAACCGGTGGCGGCTCGCGAACAGCGCCGTCCGCAGTGCCGCGGGCAGCGAAGCCAGCACCTCGGCCGGGTATTCGACCCGCAGCCGCCCCTGCCGCAGGGCGAGGGCGGGCGGCGCGGCCGCGACACACCGGGGGCAGCGCTCCGGCGAGCCGGTGCCCACGAACCGGGCACAGGACGGGCAGCGGTCGCGCCGGCGCAGCGGCCGCCGGACCGGGTTGCGCCGCCAGACCGTCATGCGATCGGGGATGCCAGGCCACGACGGCAGGGCGAGCTCGTCCGAAACTGACCAGTTCAGGTCGAGCTCGCGATGCAGGCGCGCGGTCCCGGTCGGGCCGTCCGGCCCGCCGCCCACGGTGATCACGGTGCCACCTCGGTAGGCCCGGACCGCCGCATAGCCGGCCGCGTCGTCGTCCGGGGGCGGCCAGCAGAGCAGCAGTGTGCGCTCCCCGGCCTGCCGCGCCGCGTCGACGGCCGCCATCCGGGTCACCGGCAGCCATGTGCGGCCCGCGCGGTGGAACCGGTTCGCACCCGGCGACAGGTCGGTCGCCCACACCTCGGCGCCGCGGTCCCGCAGCAGGGACGCCCAGTAGCCGGTGCCCGCGCCGGCCTCCACGACCGGCCCGTGGTCACCGATCAGGCCTAGCGCGGCCTCGCTCGGGATCGCCCACGCGTAGCGGGACGACAGCTCGCGCCGGCGGCCCTCGAGGTCGAGCATCCGGGCCAGCGGCTCGGCCACGGCGATCGGGCCCGGCCCGGCCCGGGCCACCCCGGCCAGGAGCGACACCAGCTCGAGGAGCGGATTCCGGCCGGGTGCGGCGTTCTGCCTCCTCCCGTACGCGAGGAGCCGCTCCCGCCCGCACCGCCAGTGCTCCTCGGTGAGCGGTGAGCCGGACGGCGGCCGGACGACGTCGGGGTAGCGGGCCGTGAACTCGGCGAACGAGCCCAGTCGGCGGACCGAGGCCGGCGTGACCGGCCGCAGCCACCGCGACCCGGCCGGATAGCTCTCGCCGGCTCGGGCATGCCGCCACCGGTCCGGCCCCACCGGCACCGCCGCGGTGCCGCAGACCGCGCAGATCGGGTGCCCGTCGACCAGCGCCCGCCGACCGGAAAAGATCAGCGGGCGCACCGGAGCCGCCGCGCAGCCGGCCTCAGAGACCGAGGACACTTCGGCGCACCTCGGCACTGTCCCGGAGCTCGGCCGCCGGACCGTCGGCCACGACCCGGCCCTCCCCCAGCAGGTAGGCGCGGTCGGCGATGGCCAGCGCCCGTTCGACGTCCTGCTCGACCACGACCACGCTGACGCCGGTCGCGGCGATCCGTTCGACCGCGTCGTAGACCTCGTCGACCCGCACCGGGGCGAGCCCGAGCGACGGCTCGTCGAGCAGCAGCAACGCCGGCCGGGCCATCAGGGCCCGGCCGATCGCCAGCATCTGCTGCTCGCCGCCGCTCAGGTTGCCGGCCAGCTGCCGGGACCGCTCGGCCAGCCGCGGGAACATCTCGTGCACGGTCGCGAGCGTGGTCCTGTGCTCGCGGCGGGCCGCCTTGCGGTACGCCCCGAGCAGCAGGTTGTCGGTCACCGTCATCCGCGGCATGATCCGCCGGCCCTCGGGGACCACCGCGACCCCGTGCCGGCCGACCCGGTGCCCGGCCAGCCCGGTCGTCTCGACGCCGTTGACGACGACGCGGCCACGGCTCGCCGGGTGAATGCCGGCGATGGCGTTGACCAGGGTCGACTTGCCGGCGCCGTTCGGGCCGACCACGCACACTGTCTCGCCCGCGCCGACCCGCAGGCCGACGCCCCACAGGGCCTGCGCGTCGCCGTAGCGGACGTCGAGGTCCTCGACCGTGAGCAGCGGGTCAGACATGGGCCTGCCTTCCGAGATAGGCACGGATCACGGCCGGGTCGCTCATCACGGCCGCCGGGGCTCCGTCGGCCAGCACCGTGCCCCGGTCGAGCACGACGAGCCGGGTGGCCAGCTGGTTGAGGACGCGCAGCAGGTGCTCGACGATCACGATGGTGATGCCGCCGGCGTGGATGCGCCGCACGACCTCGACCGCGTTGTCGACCTCGGCCGGGTTGAGTCCGGCCAGTGCCTCGTCGAGCAGCAGCACCCGCGGGCCGGCCGCGATCGCCCGGGCCATCTCGAGCAGCTGGCGCTGGTGGAGGTTGAGGTGGCCGGGATGGGCGTCGGCGAGGTGCCCGAGGGCGACCGTGGCCAGATGCCGCTCGGCGAGGGGACGGGCCTCGCGCAGCGACCCCGGCCGGCGCCCGAACATGATCGCGGTCGCGACGTTGTCCCGCACGGTCATCGAGCCGAACGGCTTCGGTATCTGATAGGTGCGGGCGATACCGACGTGCGCGATCTCGTGCGGTGCCAGCCGGCCGAGGTCGGTGCCGCCGACCCGGATCGCGCCGCGGGTGGGCCGCTGCCGGCCGGAGAGCAGGTCGACCAGCGTGGTCTTGCCGGAGCCGTTGGGCCCGACGAGCCCGATCAGCTCTCCGGCCCGCACGTCGAGCGTTATGTCGTCGAGCGCGTGCACGCCGCCGAAGTGCTTGGCCAGTTCCCGGATCTCGACGAGCACCGGTCCCCGGTCCGCGTCCTCCTCACCGGCCGGCCTAGCAGCAACCGGAGCGGCAGTGACCGGCCCAGCAGTGACCGGCCCAGCGCCGCTCACCGATTCCGTGTCCTCGACGAGCGCCGGAGCCGTCTGGCCGCCGGATTTCTCACCCGGCGACCTCTTCGTCCCCAACGCGATCGCCGCCACGGCCGCCGCCAGCATCCCGCAGACGATCCAGTCGAGGGTCTCCCCCCACACGTTGATGATCGCCAGCACACCCGTGACCACGACGAACGCCACCCCGGCCGTCACCGGCCGGGCCCGCAACCGGGCGTAGAGCCCGGCCGGCGCCGCCACCACCAGCAACGCCAGGATCCCGCCGAGGATGACCGCGTTCCATGAGTCCAGCCCGTGCGCCGACAACCGGTCCTGCAGCGACACGATCAGCGTCGCCCCGATCACCGGCCCGAGCCAGTGGCTGCGCCCGCCGAGGACGCCCATCACGATCACGAAGAGCGGAATGGTCAGGCCGAAGACGCTTTCGACCGTGACGAAGCCGATCTGCAGGGCGTAGACGCTCCCGCCGATCCCGCCCAGCACCCCGCCGGCCGCGATCGCCACCATCTTGTAGCGGAACGTCGGCACCCCGAGCACCTCGGCCACGTCCTCGTCGTCGCGGATCGCGATCAGCGCCGACCCGGCCCGCCCGTGCCGCACCAGGTAGGCCACCGCGACCGCGATTCCGGCCACGACCAGCGCCAACAGGTACTGCAATTCCTGGAAATCGGCGAACGAGGGCGGCGGCACCGTCGTCCCCTGCCCGCCGTCGACCGAATGGTTGATCCGGGCGAAGGCCGAGAGGATGAACGGTACGGCCAACGTGAGCAGCGCGAAGATCTCCCCGCGCAGCGACCCGAGCCGGAACGCCACCGCCCCGATCCCCAGCGCGAGCAACCCGCAGAGCACGGCCGCCACCGGGATCGTCCAGAAGAAGCTGACGCCGTGCCGCCCGGCGAGCACCGCGGTCGAATACGCGCCCACGCCGACGTAGGCCGCCTGGCCGAAGCTGAAGTAGCCGGCGTAGCCGGAGAGCAGGTTCCAGCTCGTGGTCTGGACGATCCAGAAGAGGACGGTGCCGAGCAGCACGAGGTAGTAGGAGGGCAGGCCGCCGAAGAGGCCCAGCCCGGCCAGGGCCAGAAACGCCACGATCAGCGACTTCATCGCACCGCCCCCGTCGCGAAGAGCCCGCGCGGCCGCAGCAGCAGCGCCAGGATGATGGCCGTGAACAGCACGAACGGTGCGGTGGCGGGCGACCAGACGACGGCCACCACGCCGGAGAGCACGCCGACCAGGATCCCGGCGGCGAAGGTGCCGACCACCTCGCCGACACCGCCGAGGATCACCACCGCGAAGACGGTGCCGAACCACTCGTACGCGGTGTCCGGCGTGATGGCGTTGGACAGCGCGAACACTGTCCCGGCGAGCGCCGCGGTCAGCCCGACCACCCCGCCGAGGGCCAGGCTGAGCCGCCGGTGGTTGACCCCGAACGCCCCGGCGACCGCGCTGTCCTGGGCGATCGCCCGCATGGCCCGTCCGGCGAAAGTGTGCCGGAGCACCAGGTGGGCCCCGAGCACGACGATCCCGGCGAGCACGAACGCGAACAGCGTCGGCACGCCGAAGACGAGGCGCCCGATCGTGACGGACTGCGTCGCGTACGGATTGACCTGTGCCGTCATGCGCCGGAAGTCGGCCGACCAGATGTTGCCCGACAGCTGAATGATGATGATCAGGAGTCCGAAGCTGACCAGCAGCGAGTTGAACTCGCTGAGGGCCAGCCGGTCGAAGATCCACTGCAGCCCGGCGCCGGCCACGAACATGGCCGGCCCAGTGACCAGCAGGCTGAGCAGCGGGTCGATCCCCCACGAGGTGGCGATCTGGAAGGTCAGGTACGCGCCGATCAGGATCAGGCCGAAATGGGCCAGGTTGATCACCCGGAGGACTCCCCAGGTGACCGACAAGCCGACGGCCATCAGGGCGTAGAGGCCGCCGATCAGCGCTCCGCTGAGGACGGCCTGCACGATGTTCATTTGAGCGGGGCGGCGGCCTTGTCGGCCGGCCAGACCGTCACCCAGTCGCCATTCTGGATCTGCTTGAGCGTCTGGGTCGTCGGCCAGAAGTTGTGGTCCTTGGGATCGAAGGTGAGGTGCCCGCTGAAGACCGTGTCGGCCCCCTTGGCGTGCAGCGTGTCGCAGACCTTGTGCTGGTCGAGCGTGCCGGCCTCGGTTACCCCGTCGGTGAGGATCTGCCACGCGTTCCAGGACGCGGCGGCCTGGGTCTCGAAGACCGTGTAGGGCAGCTTGGCCGCCTGGGCCCGCTTGGTGAAGTCGCCGACGATCGCGGTCGCGTCCGGGCCGAGCTTGGTCAGGGTCGGCTGGTTGGGCTCGAACATCGAGACCGAGAGCATGCCGTCGGCGGCCGGCCCGGCGGCGAGCAGCGGCCCGGGGGCCGGGAAGAGCGAGAACATCTTCTTGGGCGTGTAGTTGAGCTGCTTCATCGCCTGGAGGATGTTGACCGCGTCGACGCCCAACCCGTTGTCGATCACCAGGTCGGGGTTCGCGTCGCGCACCTGGGTGGCGATCGGGGCCCAGTCGGTGGTGGTCGGCGGGTAGTGCACGTTGACCACGACGTCGAGGCCGCGGTCCTTGGCGATGCTGAGCACGCCCGCCTTGTCGTCGCCGAAGCCGTCCGAGACGAAGGCCGCCGACCCGCTCTGGCTGGTCAGCACGGCGATCTTCTTCGGCGGGGTGGGCAGGGTGGCCAGCGCGTCGAACAGCTGCGTCGGGATGAACTGGTTCGGCGTCGGGCCGATCGACCAGGCCGGGAACTGGCAGTCGTAGGTCAGCTGCGGGGCGAGGACGGCGGTGTGCTGGGGCAGCACGTAGCCGTGCCGCTGGGCGACCGCCATCGCGGAAAGAATGTTCGGGGTGGCATACGGTCCGATGATCAGATCGACCTTGTCCTGGGTGATCAGACGCTCGTAAAGCTGGCTGACCTTGGCCTGGTCGGACTGGTCGTCCAGGACCTTCCACTGGACCTTGCGGCCGAGCAGGCCGCCGGCCGCGTTGAGGCGGTCGACGTACTCCTCTCCGGCGATCTTGTGAATCTGGCCCGTGGCGGCGAAGGCGCCGGTGAGCGAGAGGGTCGAGCCGACGACGATCGGCTTGCCGGCGTCGCCGGCGTCGTTGCCGCCGCGGTTGCAGGCGGCCAGGGCCAGGGCCGCCGCCAGGACGACGGCCGAGGCCAGAGCGGTCCAAGACCGAGTGCGCATGTTCCGGGTCTCCTTTCGTACGCGCCGGGTCAGCGGACGTCGCCGGCGTCGTGCACGACCGCCCCGCCGACCACGGTCAGCACCGACCGGATCTGCCTGAGCCGCTCGGCCGGGACGGCGAAGTAGTCGTCGCTGAGCACCGCCACGTCGCCCAGCCGGCCGACCTCGAGCGAGCCGAGCAGCTGCTCGTCCTCGCCGCCGAGGAAC
This sequence comes from Actinoplanes sp. NPDC051411, assembly GCF_040682075.1. Lineage (NCBI taxonomy): Bacteria > Bacillati > Actinomycetota > Actinomycetes > Micromonosporales > Micromonosporaceae > Actinoplanes > Actinoplanes sp. NPDC051411. Next base: position 116,085 of record NZ_JBFBAD010000004.1, read on the forward strand.
CACTGGTTGGCTCGCGTGTAGAGGGTGAGCAGCTCCTGCCGGGTGATCTGCTGGCCCGGGTTGATCTGGTTGCCGAGCGCGTTCTTGCCGGTGGTTGCGTAGTACGCGTGGATCCACGGGTTCATCGGGGCGATCTGCATGCCGTCGGAGCTCATCCCGGCCGGGATCCCGTTGTCGACGATCATGCGGAACGGCGGCCCGGACTGCGGGCCGGCACCGGCCAGGTACTGCCAGCCGGTCAGGTTGACGCCGCCACCGAGCTTCTTGAGCCGGTTGACGTACTCCTCGGTGATCTGCGGGACGTGGGCGACCACCCAGCGCAGGTCCTTGATGCTGGTCTCGGCGTTCACCTGCTCGAAGCCCTGGATCTGGGTCTGGAAGTCGCTCCCGCTCAGCGAGTGCACCTCGACCCGCCAGCCGGCCTTGGCGGTGCGCCGGGCCGCCTCGACGAAGACCGGTCCGCCGAAGTAGCTGGCCGCGATGAACTCGCCGATCGCGCCGGTGCGGACCATGTCGTTGCCGAAGAACTTGAACGCGTTGAGCAGCCGCTGCTGAAGCGTCGTGACGTTGGTGTCGGTGTCCTGGTGCAGGAAGTTGATGCGGAGCCGGACCAGCGCCCGCCCCTCGTCGTAGATCGACAGGAACGGCAGGTTCATCGTGTAGTTGTCCTCGTGGGCGGCGCCGTCCGAGGGGGTCCCGGTGGCCTGGAACGCGCCCTGGTCGAGGTGGGTGGTCAGGCCCAGGCTCGCCGCGTACGCCATGGCGTCGAGAGTCGAGCGCTTGCGCTCGTCGTCGTTGAGCAGGGTCTGCCGCAGCGCCAGCGTGGCCTTGCCGGTCTCGGTGCCGGACGCGATGGAACCGTCCGGGCCCACCGTGACCGGCAGCTTCGCCGCCTCGAAGAACTTCTTGCCGGCGGTGTTGGTCACGCTCGGCCCGGAGAAGCCGATGCTGATGTACGCCGGGTTGTCCGGCAGCGCCTTGTCCAGCTCGGCCAGAGTGGGCAGTCGTCCCTCCCGGAGCTGGTTGAAGTGGAACCCGCCGATGGTCGTGATAAAGGCGCCCTTCGGCGCTTTGCGGGCCCGCTGCGCGAAGGTGTTCTGCACGTCGGCGACGGAGTACGCGTTCTCCAGCGGGGTGTGGTAGCCGGGCCGGTTGCCCATCAGCACGATGTGGTTGTGGCAGTCGATGAGGCCCGGCACGACGACCCGGCCGCGCAGGTCGATCGTGCGGGGGCTGCCCTCGAACAGCCGCTTGGCCGCCCGCTCGTCGTTCCCGACGTAGACGATCTTGCCGTCCGCGATCGCGACGACGCTCGCCACGCGGTTGTGCCGGTCCATGGTGTGGATGCGGCCGTTGTGCAGCACCAGGTCGGCGCGCAGGGAGCCCTCTTTGTAGTCGTCGTGGGCCAGTGCGGGCGTGCCGCCGGTGACGGCGGCCGCGGCGGCGGCCGCTCCGGCCACCGCGCCGCCGCGCAGGACGTTGCGCCGGGAGAGTCCGATGGTGTTCTCACTGCTCATGTGCGTTGACTGCCTTCGCTCTCGGGTGGCGAGGACCGCATTCCGGACGGGCGTCCGGGCAGGCGTCATCGCCCGATGCCGATGAATTTGGGGTCTTTTGAGGCGTCGGTGAGGTGGGTGGGATGCGTGGTCGACGTGTCGCCGCGGTGGGCCACGCGTCCGGTTAACGGACGATCGTCCGCTAGACGGACGCGAGTGAAATCACAATGTTCCGCGACCAGGTCGATGTCAAGACACCGTCTTGAAACATTTGCATCGAAGCGGCGGACTAGTGTTCGCTACACGGACCGAGCGGGGAGAGAACTATGCCGAGACGTGGTGAAGGGCCCGACTTCGTCGAGGCGCTGGCCCGGGGTCTGGACGTGATCCGGGCGTTCGACGCCGCCCGGCCCCGGCTGGCCCTGACCGAGGTCGCGACCGCCACCGGGCTGGCCCGGCCGACCGCGCGCCGGCTGCTGCTCACCCTCGAGGAACTCGGCTACGTCCGCGCGACCGACCGCGGTTACATGCTCACGCCGCGGGTGATGGAGCTCGGCATGGCGTACGTCGGCGCCCAGTCCCTGTGGGACGTGGCGCGCCCGCACATGGAGGACCTGGTGCGGCACACGCACGAGTCGTCCTCGATCAGCCAGCTCGACGGGTCCGACATCGTCTACACCGCCCGCGTGGCGGTCCCCAAGATCATCGCGCTGCGGGTCGAGATCGGCACCCGCTTCCCCGCCGTGGTGACCTCACAGGGCAAGGTGCTGCTGGCCGCGCTGCCACCCGACGAACTGGCCGAGGTGCTGGTGACGCCGAGCCGCTCCGGCGTCCGGCCGTACGTGACGCCCACGCCGGCCCAGATCGAGAGCACACTGCGTGAGGTGAGGGCCCGCGGGTGGGCGCTGGCCGACAACGAACTGGCGCCCGGCATCCGGTCGATCGCGGTGCCGGTGCGCGACGGCGAGGGCGTGGTGCGGGCGGCCATGAACGTGACCGTCAACGCGGTGGAGACCGAGGTCAGCACCCTTACTCAGGAACACCTGCCGCACCTGCAGCGTGCGGCGTCGGCGATCGGGGCGGACTGGGCCGTCTGGCAGTCCCGCCCCCAGAAACACCTGCCGGCGGGCAGTCCCGCACCCGCCGGCCTCCCATACTGAGAGTGGTCAGTTGTCGCTCGACTGCTTCCAGAGGTTGATGCCCGACTCGGTGGCGTACTTGTCGATCTCGGCCAGCTCGTCGTCCGAGAACGACGTGTTGCCGAGCGCGGCCACGTTGTTCTCCAGCTGGGTGACGCTGCTCGCGCCGAGCACGGTCGAGGTCATCCGCGGGTCGCGCAGCACCCAGGCGATCGCCATCTGGGCCAGGGTCTGGCCACGGCGCTCGGCGATCCCGTTGAGCGCCCGCACCTTCTCCAGGCTCTCCTCGTTCAGCAGGTCGGACGAGAGCGACTTGCCCTCGGTCACCCGGGAGCCCTCGGGCACGCCGTTGAGGTATCGGTCGGTGAGCATGCCCTGGGCCAGCGGCGAGAACGCGATGCAGCCCGCGCCGTCCTCCTCCAGCTGGTCGAGCAGGCCGTTCGTCTCGGTCCAGCGGTTGAGCATCGAGTACGACGGCTGGTGGATCAGCAGCGGCGTGCCCAGGTCGCGCAGGATCGCGGCCGCTTCCTCGGTCTTGTCGGCCGAGTACGACGAGATGCCGACATAGAGCGCCTTGCCCGCGCGGACGGCCGCGTCGAGCGCGCCCATGGTCTCCTCGAGCGGGGTCCGGGGGTCGACCCGGTGCGAATAGAAGATGTCGACGTAGTCGAGTCCCATCCGCTTGAGCGACTGGTCGAGCGAGGCGGTCAGGTATTTGCGGGAGCCCCAGTCGCCGTACGGGCCGGGCCACATGTCGTACCCGGCCTTGGTCGAGATGATCATCTCGTCCCGGTAGGGCGCGAAGTCGGTGGCCAGGATCCGCCCGAAGTTCGACTCGGCCGAGCCGTACGGCGGGCCGTAGTTGTTGGCCAGGTCGAAGTGGGTGATCCCCAGGTCGAACGCGCGGCGCAGGATGGCCCGCTGGGTCTCGAGCGGCTTGTCGTCGCCGAAGTTGTGCCACAGGCCGAGCGACACGGCGGGCAGCTGGATCCCGCTGCGGCCGGTCCGGCGATATTCCATGGTGTCGTAGCGGGCCTGGTCGGCGACGTAAGTGGTAGCCACGATGCTCCTCTTCGGTGTGGTCGGAAATGGCGGCGGCAGCGTTGCCCGCACCGGATCCGGAACGGGCAACGCCCCCGACCCGCCTAGGCCCGGGGTTGCCAGGTTTTCGGCAGTCTCTCCCACCCTGATACCGCGAACGCCCCGCGTCCAACAGAAGAAACCGCTCGAATTCAGCACGTAGACTGCTGGATCGTGGAGTTACGGCACCTGGAGTACTTCGTCGCGGTCGCCGAGGAGCGGCACTTCACCCGGGCCGCCGAGCGGCTGCGGGTGGCCCAGTCCGGGCTGTCGGCCTCGATCCGGGCCCTCGAGCGCGAGCTCGACGCCGAGTTGTTCGTGCGGCACACCCGGCGGGTCGATCTGACCGACGCGGGCCGAGCGCTGCTCGGCGAGGCCCATCGGACCCTGGCGAGCGCGGCCGCGGCCCGCGACGCGGTCGATGCCGTACGCGGTCTGCTCCGCGGCAGCCTCACGGTCGGCTCCGAGCAGTGCCTCGGAGTGATCGACCTGCCGCCCGTGCTGGCCGGGTTCCGGCGCGCCCACCCGGGGGTCGAGATCCGGCTGCGCTACGCGGGTTCGGGTCACCTGGTCGAGGAGGTGCGGCTGGGGCGGCTCAACCTCGGGTTCGTGGCGCTGCCGGGCCCGGCTCCCGACGGCGTACGCCTGCTGCCCGTCGCCACCGAGGAGATGGTGCTGCTCTGCCACCCTTCGCACGCACTCGCCGCTTTTTCCTCGGTGAAGATCGCAGATCTTCTCGACGAGGACTTCATCGACTTCAGCGCCGACTGGGGCGCCCGGCGGATCAACGATCAGGTGTTCGCCCGGCACGACACCGTCCGCCGCCTGTGTGTCGAGGTCAACGACGTGCACACGCTGCTCGACTTCGTGCACCAGGGGCTGGGGGTGGCGCTGGTGCCGGCCCCGGTGACCCGCAAGCCGCACGCCGCCGGGTTGCACGTGGCCGCCCTCGAGGCGGCCGACGCGGCGTCCTGGCCGGTCTCGATCGCGGTGCCGGCGGCCGCCCCGCTCGGGCCGGCCGCCGAAGCTCTGCTTACTTCGCTTACTTCACCGCGCCCGAGGTGAGGCCGGACTGGATCTGCCGCTGGAAGATCGCGTAGACCACGACCATCGGCAGGATCGTCAGCGTGAGCGCCGCGAACAGCGTGCTCCAGTCGGCGTGGTAACCGGCGCTGGTGCTGATGTTCGCGATGCCCTGGGTGAGCACCCACTTGCTGTCCGAGCCCGGCCCGGACATCACCACGGTCGGCAGCAGATATTGGTTCCACTGCCCGACGATGTTGAAGATCGTGATGCTGACCAGGCCGGAACGGGCCATCGGCATCATGATCTGCCAGAACCGCCGGATGTGCCCGGCGCCGTCGACGGTGGCCGCCTCCTCGATCTCCTTGGGGAGCGTCTGGAAGAAGGCGACCAGGAAGAACACCGTGAACGACAGCGAATAGGCGATGTAGACCAGGATCAGCCCGACCTGGGTGCCCAGCAGGCTGCCGCTGTCGCTGGGAACCTTGATGTTCTGCAGGATGCCGAACAGCGGCGCCAGCGCCATGAAGGTCGGGAACGCCAGGCCGGAGATGAACACGTAATAGATGATGCGGTTCCCGATGAACTTGTAGCGGGCCAGCACATAGGCGGCCATCGCGCCGAGAATCATCGTGCCGGCGGTGCTGAACGCGACCACGATGACGCTGTTCAGGAAGTACTGGCCGATGTGGGCGGTCGACCAGGCGTGCGCATAGGTCGAGAACGAGAAATGGTGCGGCAGCGCGAACGGCTTGCCCAGGAACAGCTCGGTGTTGTTCTTGAACGACGCCAGGATGACCCAGATCAGCGGCCCGGCGGTGGCCAGCGCCCAGAGGATCAGCGCGATGTGCGCGACCGCGCCGAGCGGGTTGACTTTGCCACCACGCTGGCTCCTGCGTCCGGCCGCGCGGGGCTTGCTGGCCGGCACCGCGGGGACGGCCTCGGTGAGGTTGGACATGTCTCTCGCCTCCTACCGGCTCAGGCTTCGACGTCGCGCCGGGTGACCCGCAGGGTCAGCGCCGCGAAGGTCAGGGTGAGGAAGAACAGCACGACACCGATCGCCGACGAGTACCCGGCCGCCCCGTTGAACGCGTTCTTGTAGATGTCCATGCTCAGCAGCATGGTGGCGTTGTTCGGGCCGCCCTGGTTCACCGTCATCAGGCTGACCACCGCGAACCCGTCGAAGGCGGCGATGCCCAGATAGATCCAGGCGACCTGGAGCGTGTTCCAGAGCAGGGGGATGGTGATCCGGAAGAACAGCACCGGCCGGCTGGCGCCGTCCAGGGCCGCCGCCTCGTAGATCTCGGGGGCGATCGATCCCATGGCGGCCGAGAACAGCACCACGTAGAAGCCGATCTGCTGCCAGACCAACACGATCAGCAGGCAGGTCAGCGCCCACCGCTCGTCGGCCACGAACAACCACGGATGCCACGACGAGGGGAACAGGCCGTTGATCATGCCGCTGCGGTCCGAGCCGAACACCCGGCCGAAGATCACCGCGACGATGACCAGCGCCAGCAGCTGCGGGAAGAAGAAGATGATCCGGTAGCCCTTGGAGCCCCACACGCCCCGCGTGACGCCGCCCCTGGAGTTGCCGCCGACGTTGAGCAGGAACGCGAAGAACAGTGAGATCGCGATCGCGATGACCGGCAGCAGGATCAGCAGGAACAGGTTGTGCCGCAGCGCGGCCCAGAACACCGTGTCGTGCCACAGCCGCTTGTAGTTGGCGAAGCCGTTGCCGTCCGCGCGCCCGAAGCCGGTCCAGCTGGTGAACGACAGCTTGAACATCTGGACATAGGCCCAGATGACGAACAGTCCGTAGAGCGCCAGCGGCACGACAAGGAAGCCGATGATGAAGGGGTACTTGCCGTGCCGCATGACGCCCTGCCTATCTGGTACGGGTTATCTCAGGAACGAGGGAACTTCTTGATCGAGGAGTCGCCGGCCACCTTCTGGGAGGCGGCCTCCATCGTGTCGCAGAACTTCTTCGCGTCGCCGCCCTTGAACATCAGCTCGTTGGCCGCGTCGCGGGACGCGTCGTCGAGCGGCTTGTACCAGGTGTCGAACAGGTAACCGACGAAGACGTCCTTGCCGGCCTTGGTCAGCATGTCGTTGGCGCTGGTCAGGCCGGGCGAGAGGGTGAGACCGTCGGTCGCGCCCTGCACCACGGTCAGCGACTTGGTGAGGTCGGTGAAGCCCTTGGCCGCTTCCTTCGACAGCATGGTCCGCAGGTACTCCTTGCCGCCCTGCGGGTTCTTCGCCTTGGCCGGGGCGAAGTAGATCTCACCCGCGGCCGCGTTGATCGCCGTCGCCGGCAGCTGGTCCGAGGTGGTCACGCTCGGCATCGGCATCACCGCGTACTGGTAGCCGGTCTTCGGGGTGTCGGCGGCCATCTCGTTCTCCAGCCACGAGCCGCACGGGTACATCGCCAGCTTGTTCTGGTCCTGCTGGAGCTGCACCTGGGTGTGCTTGAGGCCGAGGAAGCTCTTGTCGATGTACTTGTTGCCGATCTCGCCCCAGGCCTGCGCGGCCTGCATGACGGCCGGGTTCTGCCAGGCGCCGGCCTTCAGGTTGTCGATGTCCTTGGTGACCGACTCGGTGCCGATCTTCACGGCGCTGGTCAGGATCGCGCGGACCATGTAGTAGGACGCGTTGGCGCCGGCGAAGCCGAACGGCGTGATGCCCGCCGCCTTGATCTTGTCGCACAGGGCGGTGAAGTCGGCCCAGGTGGTCGGCGGCGTCCAGCCCTTGCTGTCCCACAGCACCTTGTTGTACCAGAGGCCGTAGATGGTGAAGGAGTAGTTCACCGCGTACGGCTTGCCGCTGTACGAACCGATCTCGATCGCGCCCGGAACCAGCGTCTCGGAGACCTTCTTGCCCGGGATGTCGAGCGACGGCGCCGCGAACAGGTCGGTCAGCTCGGACGCCTGGCCGGCGTTCACGATCGCGCCGAAGTCCATCAGGTCGGAACCCGAGTTGTTGACCATGTCCGGCGGGTTGCCGGCGTTCAGCCGCGGCTTGACGACCGTCGAGACCGTCTGGGTCGACTGGAAGGTGACCTTCGAGTCCGCCCACTTCTTGTTGTAGAGCGGGGTGTCGACGTCGGTCGAGTACTTGGTGCCGAGACCGCCGTCGAAGATCAGGATCTCGATGCCCACCTTGGGGTCGATGCCCAGCGGGTTGTCCGCCGAGACCGTGCCCTTCGACTGCTTCTGGGTGGTGTCGTCGCCACCGCCGGCGCAGGCGGCCAGCATGCTCACGCCCGGTGCGGCGAGCAGACCGACAGCGCCGGCCCGGCGCAGCAGGGTACGGCGGTCGAGCTCGGGCTTGGCGAATATGTCAGTCACAGCGTCTCCTCAGTGCTTAACAGGTCGTACTTGACCCTGATCTAGCCCTTCACCGCCCCGGCCGTGAGGCCGGTCGCGATGTTGCGCTGGATGATCAGGAAGAAGATCACCACCGGGATGGAGGTAATGATCGCACCGGCCATGAGGGGGCCCCATGCGGTACCGCGCATCGTCTGGTTCTGCAGGAGCCAGGCCATCAGGTTCTGTTTCTGTGGGTTGTTCAGCGTGTTGATGATGATGTATTCATTCCACGCCTGAATAAAGCCGTAGACGCTTGTCGCGACCAAACCGGGACCTGTGAGCGGGAGGATGATGCGCCAGAAGGTCTGGAACCGATTACACCCGTCGATGAGCGCGGCCTCGTCGAGCTCGCGCGGGATGCCGGAGATGAAGCCACGCAGCGTCCAGACGGTATACGGAAGAATCAGGACCAGATAGACGAGACTGGCACCAACCAGACTGTTGGTCAAGTGCACGCCCTGCAGCTCCAGGAACAACGGGATGATCAAGGCGATCAGCGGCACCAGCTGCACCGCCAGGATCACCAGGATCAGCCCCCTGCGGCCGTAGAAGCGGAACCGCGCGATGGCCAGGGCGGCCAGGAACCCGACGACCAGCGCGGCGAACACGGCGACGACCGTGATGATCAGGCCGTTCGCCATGTCGGTGAGGAAGAGCGGCGCCTTGATGGCCGACTTGAAGTTGTCCAGGGTCGGGTGCCGGGGGAAGAACGTCGGATGGAAGACCAGGATCTCGTTCGACGGCTTGAACGCGGTGTTCAGCACCCAGTACACGGGAAAGATCATCACCAGCGCGAAGACGATCCCGAAGGCGTTCGCCAGGATCGTCCCCGTACGGCTACGGCCGGTCGTGACGACCGAGTCCGAGGAGGCGGCCCGCCGCCGGCGCTTGGCCTTGAGCGGCACGGGCGTGGGCGTGGTGGCGACCATCAGTCCACCTCTCCGATCTTGAACATCTGCCGGATGTACAGCACCATCACGCCGAGCAGCAGGAGCACCGTGATGACCGAGATGGCCGAGCCGGGGCTGTACTTCGCCTGGCCGAAAGCCTGCGAGTAGGAGTAGGTGGCCAGCGTCTGGAAGGACTGCTCGGGCTTCGAGTCGCGCAGCACCCAGACCTGGGTGAACAGGCCGAAGTTCCAGATCACCGACAGCGTGGTGACGATCGTCAGCAGCGGCTTGAGGATCGGCAAGGTGATGCTGCGCAGGGCCTGCCAGGCGCTGGCCCCGTCCATGGTGGCCGCCTCGAGCAGCTCCTTGGGCACCTGGGTGAGGCCCGCGTTGAGCGTGATGGCCAGGAACGGGATGCCGCCCCAGACCACCAGAGTGGTGATCACGATCCAGCCCTGCGGGGTGCTGACGAACCAGGCGTGGTTCTGGAAGTCGACGCCCGGAATCTTGGAGATCAGGTAGTTGACGACGCCGAAGTCGGAGTCGGTCATCCACCGGAAGCTCTGGGCGGCGACCAGCTGCGGCATCGACCAGACGAACATCATCGCGACGACCATGGCGATCCGGACCCACGCGTGCACGCGGCGCATCGTCAGCGCCACGCCGAGGCCGATCACCACCGTCGACACCACCGAGACCACCGTGAACAGTGCCGTGTGCCAGACCACGGTCCAGAACACCGGGTCGGTGAGGACCTTCTGATACTGGTCGAACCCGACGAACGGCGGCGACTCGTTGGTGAACAGCTGGCGCAGGGTCAGGTTCTGGAACGACAGCAGGATCATCTTCAGCATCGGCCACCCGAGGAGGCCGACGAGCAGGATCAGGGCCGGCAGCGCCAGCAGCCAGGCCGTGGAGTTCTCGCCCCGGCGGCGCAGCCGGCGGCGGCGCGCGCCGGCCGGAGCTGCGCCGCCCGCCCCGGCCGGGCGCGCGGTCGTCGGGGAGTCGACGGCGGTCATCTTCTGCTTCCCTCCCTAGAAAAGGCGAAGGCGCCGCCCGCCTGAGGACAGGCGGGCGGCGCGTGCTCGTTACTCGGCGAGCGTGGTGTCGATCTGCTGGTCGGCCCACTTGGTGGCGTCGGCCACCGACTTCTTACCGGTGAGGATGTCGCTCAGCATCTGCGGAAGGACGTTCGCCTTCTCCACGTCGGCCCACTTGCCGGAGTTCGGCGGGAACCAGCTGGTCTTGGCGGCGTTGGCGGCCGCGGCCAGCGACGGGTTCTCGGTCGCGGTCTTGTCCAGCAGCGCGGTCGAGTTCGGCAGCGCGTTGGCCTTGATCAGGCCGTCCATCGAGGTGCTGTCGGTGAAGTACTTGATCCACTGGGCGGCCAGCGCGGAGTTCTGGCTCTTGCTGGTGACGCCCAGGTTGGAGCCGCCCAGGAAGGACGGGATGCCCGGCATCGGCGCGGCGGCCAGCTTGCCCTTGACCTTGGTGTCGATCTTCGGCGAGTTCGGGTCGTTGGGGTCCTTGGCGACCTGCTCGGCCGAACCCTGCTCCCAGGTGTTGCCGTAGAACATGCCGGCCTCGCCACCCTGGCCGAAGACACCGGCCTGGTCGCTCTCGTCCTTGGTGATGTCGGCCTTCGAGTACTTCTTGACCACGTCGACCCAGTTCTGCAGGCCCTGCTGCGCGGCCGGCTGCTCGAGCTGGCCGACCCACTTGCCGCCGTCCTGCTTCGCGATCGTGCCCTGGTTCGCGTAGACCCAGGACATCGCGGCGTACCAGTACTTGCCCGGCATGTAGAAGGCACCGAACTTGCTGTCGTTCTTGTTGGTGTCCTGCAGCTTCTGCGCGTCGGCCAGGAAATCGTCGTAGGTGGTCGGCGCGGCCGCGATCCCGGCCTTCTTGAACAGGTCGGTGCGGTAGAGCAGAACCCGGGCGCCCGCGTAGTAGGGCACGCAGTAGGTTTTGCCGTCCAGCTCGCAGGCACCGTCGAGGCCGGTCAGCCAGGTGCCCGAGTTCTCGAAGTCGCCCTTGTTCAGGCCGGCGAACGCACCGGTGGTGACGTACTTGGCGAACTCGGTGTTGCCCAGCTCGACCACGTCCGGAACGTCGTTGCCGGCCAGCGTCGCGTCCAGCTTGGTGAGGTGGTCCGCCCACTGCTGGTACTCGACGTCGACCTGGGCGCCGGTGGCGGCGGTGAACCGCTTGCTGGCGTCGTCGACGACGGCCTTCCATCCGGTCTGGGCGTCGACCATGAGCCAGACCTTGACGGTCTTGCCCTTGCCGTCGACGGCCCCGTTGGCCGAGGTCGTGTCGTCGCTCTTCTTATCGCCACAGGCAGCGGTGGCGAGCAGAGTCGCGGCGAGGGCCGCGGCAACCGCGATCTTGCGCTTCACGCTTCCTCCATTTTGTGTTCGGTCTTATCTGTTTTGTTCGTTGATCCATCTTTGGCCGCTTTGTGACCGTGTACGGCCTGGGCGGTGCGCTGGAACGCAGCGTGCGAACGTTCGTGGGTCCGCTGCGCGACGGCGACGTAGAGAAGGTCGAGAACGACCAGCTGGGGATGCCGGGCGCTGAGCGCGTCCGGCCGGAACGTCGTGGCCTGGGTGGCGGTGATCAGGACGATGTCCGCGAGCTCGGCCAGCGGCGAGCGCGGAAAACTGGTGAGCGCGATGGTGGTGGCCCCGCGGCTGCTGGCCTCCGCGAGAAGCTCGATGGTTTCCCCGGTCTCCCCGCTGTGCGAGATGCCGAGCGCGACGTCACCGGCGCGCGACAGTGCGGCGCTGGCCAGGCCGTTGTGCACGTCGGTCCAGGCCCACACCGGAACGCCGATGCGGTGCAGGCTGAACTGCATCTCCTCGCCGACCAGCGCACTGCCGCTGGCCCCGAAGATGTTGACCCGCGGCGCACTCGCGATCGCGACCGCGGCCCGCTCGACCTCCCGCAGATCCAGGAGAGCGGCGGTGTCGTTCATGGCCTGCGTGTCCGAGGCCATGATCTGCCCGAGGACCCGCTCCAGCGGATCGCCCGGCTGAATCTCGCGCCCGATGTCCACGGTCCACCCGGCACTTCGGGCGCGCCCGGTCTCGGCCGCGATGCCGAGGCGCAGGTCGGCGTACCCGTCGAAGCCGAGCGCCCGGCAAAACCGGGTGACGGTCGCCGGCGAGGTGCCGCTGCGCTCGGCAAGCTCGACGATGGTGGCCCGGGAGGCGGCGGCCGGGTCGGCGAGCACCTGCTCGGCCACCCGGCGCAGCGCCCCGGTGAACTCGGGAAGAAGCGACCGCACCCGGACCAGCGTCCCGTCCGAGTTGATCTTGTTGTCGACTCCGGGGCCTCCCGTGACGCCCGGACCCCCGTCTCCCCCCACCCCGGTGACCTGCCGGTCTCCCCGTTGCTCCCCCCGCTGGCCTCCCCGTTGCTCCCCCCGCTGGCCGCCCCGCTCACGAACCAGGGATCCGACAACCGCGGTCGCCGCGGCGCCGTCAACCTCAGGCTCGCTCATTGGCCACCCTTTCAGGAAGGACTGTTTACTGTCGCGGTAAAAGTTCTTACTAAAGAGACCTTCCTGTCAAGGCCATGGGCGAAGTTTTCAAACCGTTACCTGACCTGCGGTGATGAAGACCGGTGACGCCACCCCCACTTGACGCCCATCGATCCCCAAATCCCCGTTAAGACGTGACCGCCATCACTAGCGCCGTTTGGTCCGCTTTTGTCATCCACCGCTCGACAGCCGCCGGACACCGTTCGGCCCAGCCGGACTCCTCTGTTCAGCCCATCCCCCGAGCATTTGAAACGATTCGGAAACCTTACAAATCAAGCTCAAACCCTTTCCCGTACGGCGTCCGCCGCCCCCATCCCCGACTTCTCCCCGCCCAGGCCGACGCGTCCCCACCCTGGTCACCCGCGCCGCCGGCAAGGCACACCGTCCCGCCCCGGCCGTTACCGCCACCCACCCCAGCCGCCCCGACCCAGCCCACGCCCCGCCCGCCCATCGCTCACTGAGAGCGACGACCTTCACCAAGCCCGCCGCTCACATAGCGCACCGCCACCTCACGCCCGACCTGACCCGCTCTGAACGGCCCCGAAGCGGCCCTCACCTTGGAGACCGGACCGCTTGCCGCAGTACCAAGCCAGCCGCCCGCCCGCAGCCGACCCGACGCCGCAGCCGCCCGGCCCCGCACCCCGCCGGCCCCCGCACCCCGCCCGGGCCCCCGGCCCCGCACCCTGGCTGGCCGCCCCACCCCGCCCGGCGCCGCACCCCGGCCCGGCGCCCGCACCCCGCCGGGCGCCCATAGCCGCTCGGCCCCCACAGCCGCGCGGCCCCCGGCAGCCAGCCGGCCCCCGCAGCCGGCCGCACCGCAGCCGCACGGCCCCGCGCCACAGATGCAGTTCGTGGCGGGTGGCGCACCCCGTCCGGCCCCCGCAGCCGCCCGCCACGCAGCCCGCCGGCCCCTCAAGGGACCGAGGCAACCGCACCATCCATCGACGGCCCGACCTCAGTCCCGACCGTCCGCGGTCAACCACCCCGCCCCGCCTCGGACCGCAGGCAGCACGCCACCGGGCGAATTGATGACATCTATTGACAAGTTCTGTCAAACCCGGACGCTTAGCTCACTTCCACCTAGCAGAGCAAGGGAAAGACGGGCCAGCCTGTGGACAACAATCAAAAAGTGTCAGACCCGGCTGATTAACTCGCCCCACCCAAGACGGGCGGGGGAAGGTGTGGGCCCTCGCCTGTGGACAGCGACTAAAAGATGTCAGACCCCTGTGCTTAACTCGTCCCCACCCAACAGGGGCGGGATAGGTGGCGACCAGTGAGCATCTACTCGCGAATTTTTTGATTTTTGCATGATCGAATGCTGACGCGGGAGCTTGATCCTTTGGGATAATTCTTTCGTGCGGCAGCTACAGTTGTTTAACTCATCGGAATTGGCTCGGATGCGCGACCGGACTGCGGCGCGAAATTATTCTCCTGAGCGCGACGAGTTTCGCCGCGTGCATGAAATCCACCGCTCCTGGGGCCTGGCCCGTCGCTATGCCGCAAAGCAACGCCGCCTGCATCCCGAGGGCGACGGCAGACCGGAAATGACCAGCGCGACCGGTCACATCGTTGCCACCCCTCAACCGGTCCCGCTCCTCGACCAGCAACGCGGGCGCCGGCCGGAGCGTGACGGAACAACGAGTGACGACCGCCAGCGGCTGGTCCTGCAGGAAGAGACTCTGCCCGTCAAGCCGGCCGCGACGCCCCACTCGCACGATCTCGCAGAAGCCACCAGTCGGCCGAGGCCGTTGACTGGGTCGTCCAGCGAACCCGATCGCGTGTCGACACCAGCCCGACTGCCGCCCGAGGAAGCCGACGATGCCGGATCGACCGCACGCCAAACGGCGCTTCGCCCAGCAGACAATGCATGCGAAGTCACCGCACCCCCGCAACCGGGTCCGAAGCAGCCGCCGAGGCAAGCACCCGGGTCAGTCGCAGCGCCGTTTGCAAGCCGGACGCCTCGGGCCAACCGAACCTCCCAGCCGAGCCGAACATCCCAGCCGAGCCGAGCAACCGGCCAGGCCGAAGGCCTCCGCCGAGCCGAGCACCTGGCCGAAACCGATCGGCCCAGCGGGAACGAGTACCGCAAGCTGAGCTTCCCGATTGGACGAGCGCAAGCCACGCCTCCAGGCGGAACCGAGCGTCGCCAGCCAGGCCTGCCGACCGTCCCGAGTGCCACGACCAGGCCCCCACGGAACCAAGCACCACAGCCAGGTCTCCCGACCGGATCGAGCACCCCCAGCCAGGTCTCCCCACGGCGGAGAGCACCGCAACCGATCGCGACTGACCCGGGCACCCGCAACCCGGCCTCCCCACGGCGCCGAGCACCGCAACCGATCCCGATCGACCCGGGCACCCGCAACCCGGCCTCCCCACAGCCCCGAGCACCGCAACCGCCTCGCGGCAGGACCGAACACCGCAGCCAGGCCTTCCGGCGGGACCGAACACCGCAACCGGGCCTCCCGCGAGACCCCGTGTCCCAAGTGGATCGAGCACCCCGGCGGGAGTCAACGCCCGGTCGGGCCCAACACCTCAGCCAGGCCGAACGGCCGAGCATCCCAAACTATCCGCACGCCGTAGAAGACCGAGTTCCCCCGCGGGCGCGAGCACCCAGCACCCCGAAGCCCCGGGCCTCGTCATGGGTCCCGACCAGCCCCAGGCCCGGCGGGATAGAGCATTTCGGCGCGGTTGCAAGGCGGCCCTATCGCACGCGCCGGCCGAACCGAATACCGCGGCACGCCCGGAGCCGCCGCCAAGCCACTCAGCCGGGCCGGGCCGAATCCAACGAAAGCAGGCACGTCAGCGGAAGCCGGCGATCCAGACCAAACACCCGGCCCAACCAAACACCCGGTCGCGCCCGACACCCGGTCACGCCCGACACCCCGGCAGAGCCGAATACCTCGGCCACGCCCGACACCCCGAGCAGAACCGAATACCTCGGCCACCCCCCGACACCCCGACAGAACCGAACACCTCGGCCACCCCCCGACACCCCGACAGAACCGAACACCTCGGTCACACCGGACATCCCGGCAAAACCGAATACCCGGCCACACCGGACATCCCGGCAAAACCGAATACCCGGCCACACCGGACACTCCGGCGGGGCCGATTACCCGGCGGGGCCGAACAGCCCAGCCAGCGCGGGCGGCCCTAGCGAGATCGAGCGACAAGAGGCCTCGCGAACTTTGAGGATTCTCACGCCTGCTCAGAATCCGACGCCTAGCACAGATCCGAGAATGTGGGTCGAGCCGTGTTCCCGTCCGCACCGAGCGGCAGGGCAAGAGTGCCGTTCCTAAACCAAAGAGACGCCACTCGTTCAACCAGTAAATCGCGCGGCCCAAGCGAATAGGCACACCGGCATAAACCACGCAAGGCCTTCGAAGGCGATCGCAGATATCTCCAGTAACCGTTCTTGTTCGAAAAGGGGCGAGAAGGCGCGAGCGGGCGCGGCAAAGGAAGAACAGCTACGCACGCACGGCAGGATCAAACTCTCAAGCATTCCACGCCGGCCGCCAGAACCCGATGGGATCTGCCGTCTGGAACTGCGCCAGCGACCGGGAAAGCCGCGGTAAAAGGAGATCAAACGGCCGGGTCGGGCGATTCCTTGTCGTCCGAAGCGGGCTCGAACGCAGACACTGCCGCTGCCAGCTCCGACTTTGCGCCCACGACATCCACTCCCAGCCCGTCCAAGACGGCCAGGGCCACGCACAAGTCACGCCCGGCCGACTCCTCCGGGAGGTGTAGCGCGGCGCGCGGGAACAGGGCGTCGTCGCTGCAGAAGATCGCGTCGGTTTCGACCCGGAAGCGGGAGTCTTCGGCGCCGGCCGGGATCGGCGGGAAGCGGTTTATGTCGGTTATGCCGCGGATCGCGTCGCGCAAGGGCAGGTCGGCGCCGTTGACCACGATCATTTCTGGACCGTGCCGCAGGAGATTCAGCTGATCTTGCGGAGAGGGAAGCGGAGAGGAGAGCGGAGAGGGGACCGGAGAAGAGAGCGGAGAGGAGACGGGAGCAGACAACGCGGCCACCACGGCCACCCTCGGTGACGACGTCAACCGGGCGCACTCGGCCGCCGTCAGCGCCACCACATATTCCGAACCGGCCGGCAGGGAGAGCAGCGGCCCGCCGGTCACGACCGGGCGATCAAAAGCCGCCAGCAGATGGGCGATCAACGCCGCCGCCAGTGGGCTCCCGGTCACCGCGACCGTGCGCGAAGCGTGATCGGCCATCCAGAGCGCGCTGCCGGACGTAACCGGGATTCCCCGCGACTCGATCGCCTCCAGCCACGGGTGGCCCGGAACGCAGCCCACGATCACATCGGCCGTCACCAGCGCCGGGAAGGCGTGGTCGCCCCCGGCCAGTGGCGCCAGCGCGGAGTCCCACGGGAGGGAGGCGTAGTCGGCGCGGTCGTCGACCGCCAGCAGGCGGGACGGCTGCACGGCGGCGATCGCCCGCAGCGCGGCCAGCGCCGACGCGTCGGTGCCCCACACCGCCACCGACCGGCCCTTCAGGTCTGCCAGGCGCACGCGCAAGCCTCCTCGATGAGTCGCACTAGTATTGCGCTTCGGTCTTCCGACGGGAGTTTGCGGGTGCAGTTCGACGCGATGCGCTTTCCGACGTACGCCTTCGACCCGGCCACCGGGACGGCGACGTTCGACTATCTGCTCGACGGCCCCGAGCCGCTCGAGTTCACGGAAACGATCACGTTCCCGGTCGTCGACCACGAGCCGCCGGAGGCGTTCTACAAGGTCCTCGACCTGCTGCACGTGGTGGCCGGAGTCAGCTATTACAAGGTAGGCGCCCCGCCACGCATCGAAGCGCCAAAACCGGTCCCCCAGGCGGCAAAAGACCTGTTCACGGCGGTCTACACCAAGGGGCTCGCCGAGTACGCCTACCGCAACCACCTCCCGTACGTCCTGGAACTGGGCGTGGAAACGCCCGGCGTGACCGGGAAGTCCTCGAAAATAACCGACAACGCCGACAAAAGGCCGCTCTCTCCGGTGGGCGGCGGCAAGGACTCCATCGTCACCCTGGAGATCCTGCGCGACGCCGGCCTCGACCCGGTCCCGTTCTCGGTCAACCCCAACTGGGTCATCAAGGCGGTCAACGAGGCCTCCGGCCTCCGGGCCCTGGAGGCGAAGAGGCGGCTCGACCCGCGGCTGTTCGAGCTCAACAAGGCCGGCGCGCTCAACGGTCACATCCCGGTGACCGCCATCAACTCACTCATTGCGATCGCCACCGCCACGCTGCACGGCCTCGGACCGGTGGTGATGTCGAACGAGCGGTCCGCCTCCGACCCCAACCTGATCTGGAACGGTCACGAGATCAACCACCAGTGGTCTAAGGGGGCCGAGGCCGAAGGGCTGCTGCGGGCCGCGGTCACGGCCCACGCCGGGCTCACCGAGCCCTACTTCTCGCTGCTGCGCACGCTCTCCGAGCTGCACATCGCCCAGCTGTACGCGCGGCACGACCGTTACGACGACGTCGTCACGAGCTGTAACAAGGCGTTCCTGCTGCATGACCCGACGGCGCGCTGGTGCGGTAACTGCCCGAAGTGCCGGTTCGTCTTCCTGGCCATGGCCCCGGCGATGCCCCGCGAACGGCTGGTCGGCATCTTCGGCCACGACCTGTTCGCGGGCGACAAAGCCGGCGAGAACCAGGCCGGCGAGGACCAGGTTCCCGGCTTCCTGGAGCTCCTCGGCATCGACGCGCACAAGCCGTTCGAGTGCGTCGGCGAGGTCGAGGAGTCCCTGGTCGCGTTGTCGATGATCGACTACGACGCGCCGGTGCTGACGGCGCTGCGGGCCGCGGTCCCACCGTCCGCTTGGGCGCAGGCCGACCGGGAGGCGGTGCTCACGCCGGGTGGGCCGAGTTACGCGCCACCGGCGTACGCGAAGGTGCTGGATGACGCCGTTGCGTAAGCTAGGCGAGGTTTATGTCGGCAACGCCGACGTGGACGCCCCCGGCGACCGCGGCTGGCTTCTGGGCTACTTCAAGCCGCCGGAGGATCCTCGGCACAGCGCCGACGTGGAGATCAAGTGGGGGCGGCATCCGAAGGGTGACCGGCGCGCCCAGTGGGTCGAGGGCGAGGAGCGCACGGCGCTGTTGATGCTGATCAGCGGGCGTTTCCACGTCGAGCTGCCGGACCGGACGGTGGTGCTGACGACGCCCGGCGACTACGTGTTGTGGGGTCCGGGCGTCGACCACTCGTGGGTCGCCGAGGAGCCGTCGGTGGTCGTGACCGTCCGCTGGCCGTCACTTCCGGGTTACGCGGTCGATCATTCCGGAGCGTCATGATGAATGTGATCGGGCGAAACTCCCAGTAGTCGCAGGGCGGCCGACGTCGCCGCCAGCATCAGCGGCGGCCCGGCCAGATAGACCTCGTGCCCCGACCACTCGCCATAGGCCGCGACCGCGTCGGTGACCAGGCCCGACGCGTAAGGCCCGGGGTCGCCTTCGGACACCACCGGCACCACCGTCGCCCGCCGCGCCGCCCGCGCGATCTCCGCGATCTCGTCGATGTCGTAGAGCTCGTCCAGATTGCGTACGCCCCAGAACAGCACCGCCGACCGCGGATCCCCGGTGTCGGCCAGCTCGGCGAGCAGCGCCTTCAGCGGCGCGACCCCCGTGTCCCCCGCGATCATCAGCAGGTCGCGGTCCGGCTCGGACGGGATGCCCATGTTGCCCTCGGCCCGGCTCAGCCGCACGTGATCGCCGACCTCGGTGCTGTAGACCAGCGTCCCGCTGACCCCGCTGCGCGCCTTGGCCCGCACGTGCAGCTCGATCAGGTCGTCCCGGCGCGGCTTCCCGGCCAGCGAGTAGGGCCGCCAGACGCCCGGCACCTCCGGAACCTCGACCCGCGCGTATTGCCCCGGCCGGAACGGCATCGGCAGGTAGGGCCGCAGCCGGATCACCGCCAGGTCGTGCCGCCGCAGCTCATGCTCGACGACGACCGCGGTCCAGACCGTCGGCTGATACTGCGTGAGCGTCTCCCCGTGCACGATCCACTCGTAGGCGTGCTGCCACGTCGACCGCCACGCCAGGTCGAAGTCCTGCCGCCACGCGCCGGCCGGCATCCCCGACCGGATCGCCTCGGCCAGCGCCGCCCCCACCAGCTGCAGCTGATAGGGCCGCACCCCGCACTCGGCGAGCGCCGCCCCGAGCAGCCCGCACCCGGTGACCAGCTTCGGCGGCTGGTCGAGGTGGTGCACGAGCCAGGTCAGCCCCCGCGCCAGCTGACCGGCCTGCGTCTCCGCGTTGCCCGGAAGCGCCGCGAGCAGGGTCGGCTGCGCCCGCGCCAGCGCCGCCCGGAACCGCTCCGCCACCTCCCCCGGCCCACCTGCGAACGTCAGGCTGGTGCTGAGCAGCCGCTGCGTCTCCCGCAACAGCACATCATCGGCCGGATCCATCCCGTCGATCGCCGCCCCGATCCGCCCGATCCCGGCCACCTGCGAATGCGGCGGAGGCGGCAAAGGCTCGGCAGGCCCACGCAGCTGAGAGGATGGTTGCGCCCCCGGCGCGGCGCCGGCCGCGTCGGACGACCGGCTGGCAACCGTACGCCCCAGGCCCCCAGGCCCCCCGGCCGACCGCACCGCGCCAGAGCTTCCACCCGGGTCGAGACCCGCGCCCCCAGCCGCGTCGAGCCCCGCGCCATCGGCCGGCCGCCCCGCGCCGGCACCCGGGTTGAGACCCGCGCCCTCAGCGGCGTCGAGACCCGCGCCATCGGCCGGCCGCCGCGCGCCGGCACCCGGGTTGAGACCCGCGCCCCCAGCGGCGCCCGCAGTGAGACCGGCCGCCCCGCCGTCGACCGGCCGCACCTGACCGGCCCCCTCGCGATCGCCCGCGACCGCCCGCGCCTGGCCGGGGCCCTCGACCGACGGCACTGAACCAGAGCCCTCGCCCGCGATGAGAGGAGCCGCCGCGCCCTCGCCCAACCGCGCCGGACCAGCGCCCCCGCCCTCAACCGCCCGCACCGGACCAGCACCGGGCGGCGCGGGCGCGACGTCGTCACCTGCCCCACCCGTGCGGTCGAGCGCCGCCCGGCCGCCGGCCGCCTCGATGTCGTCGCCGGGGTGCCGCCGAGCATCGACGTCGTCACCCAGGTCCCGCCGAGCATCGACGCCGTCACCTGAGTGCCGCCGAGCACCGACGTCGTCACCCAGGTGCCGCCGAGCACCGACGTCGTCGCCCGGGTGCCGCCGAGCATCGACGTCGTCGCCCGGGTGCCGTCGCGTATCGATCGGCGGAAGCCCCGCCGGCCGAAGCTGCGGCCCGTGATCGAAAGGCGACGCCGCACCCGGCTTGCCGCGCGACGACTCGGCCGCCGCGGGCTTTCCCGGCGTCGGCTCCTCAGCGGCGGCGGCTTTGTCGGCCGGCATCGGAGCGGTCGCGGGCCGTCCGAAGAATTCAGCGGTCGCCTCGGGGCCGAATTCCTGGGGCGTCGCGGGTTCGGCCCCCGCCCGGTCGTCCTCGTCGGTGTGGGCTTCGTGCGGCATGGCCCAGCCCGGCCGCGGCGGCTGCTCGCTCGCCGGAAGCGCCGGCTGCTCGCCCTGCCCCAGACTGTCCGGATCGGTCAGGGCCGCGGCGGTGTCGGCCGCCCCGGCGGCAACCGCGTCGGGCGCCGCCTGGCGCAACCGGATGGCCCGCAGAAGCGCCAGCAGGTGCTGATCAGCCCCGGAACCCGACCCCGAACCGGACGACACAGACACACCCCCGAGACGCGGGACACGAACAGTACAACCGTACTGCCGGAGAGCCCGACCTGTGCGCCCGACCTGACGACGTCACAGACCGGACGCCACCCCCACCCGGCCCGAAACACCCGATCTTGCAAAAATCGCGGGCCTCGGCCACCGCGCCCAACCCCCACCCCGGCGCTGGGCGGGGACGACTCAACCACCGGGGTACGACAATTTTCAGCCCGCCTCCACAGTGGGAACGCCGGCCAGGCGGGAAACGGCCTCGTCCAGGATCTCCGGGCTCGTCGCGAAGTTGAGCCGCACGAAGCCGGCCCCGGCCGCCCCGAACCGCGTGCCCGGTTCGACCGCCACCCGCCCCTCCGCCAGGAACCGGGCCGCCGGCACCCCGTCCCCGCCCCAGGCCGAGCAGTCCAGCCACGACAGGTAGGTCGCCTCGGGCGGTGTCCACCGCACCGCGGGCAACCTCGTCGCCAGCAGATCGGCCAGCTGGTCCCGCCGGGCCGCCAACGAGAAGATCAAGTCGTCCAGCCACGAGTCGCCCGAGGAGAACGCGGCGATCGACGCCACAACGCCCAGATGCCCCGTCCGCTCGTGCACCTCGGCCGGCATCCGGGCGACCAGTGCGGCCGTCCGGTCGGACGCCGTCACGATCGCCGCGCATTTCAGGCCGGCCAGGTTGAACGCCTTGCTCGCCGACACCACGGCGACCGCCACCTCGGCCGCGCCCGGCACCGACAGCAGCGGCGTGAAGACGGCGCCGGGCAGGACCAGCGGCGCGTGGATCTCGTCGCTGATCAGCAGAACCCCGTAGAGGCGGGCCAGCCGCACGAGCGCACCCAGCTCGTCGAATGTGTGCACCCGGCCGACCGGGTTGTGCGGGTTGCTCAGCACGTAGGCCGCCGGGTGGGTCGCGAACGCCCGTTCGATCGCCGGCAGGTCGAGGCGGCCCGCAACCAGTGGCACCGACAGCAGCCGGGCCGACGCCTCCGGCGCCCAGTCGAAGAACGGCGGGTAGACCGGCGGGCTGATCGCCACCACGTCGCCCAGGCGGACCCGCTGACGCAGCACCTCGATCACCCCCACGCCCACGTCGGTGACGCTGGTGACCTGAGCCGGGTCGACCTCCCAGCCCCACCGCCGGGACGCGAAACCCGCGTACGCCTTCCCCAGCTCGGCCGAGGCCGGTGCGTATCCGGTGTCGGACCGGGAGATCGCGGCGTGCAACGCCGTGGCGACCGGCGGGGCGAGGTCGTAGTCCATCTCGGCCACGAACAGCGGCAGGACGTCTTCGGGGTAATTGCGCCATTTCACGCTGGTGCGCAGACGCAGTTCGGCGAGGGGGGCGACGGTGAGTTCCGCGGTCATTCCGACATCCTCGCAGCGCCCGCGCGTCAAGGCGCGCCGGAGGATAAACCAAATGCTGGGACTCCGCGACCGTGGTATGCCGATTCTTCACCCGCTTTTAATGGTTCTCGGTCGTGGAAGCGGATTTGATGAGTTCATGCGCCTGGAGCCCGGGATCAGCCGTTGGATCGAGGCTGTCGCACTGCCGAACCGAAGAATCGTCGCCGCGCAACCACTGACCGGCGGATACAGTAACGAGAATATACAAATAATCGTCGACGGCGGTGAGGCGTTCGTTCTGCGCCGCTACCGCCGCTTCAACGCGTGCGCGGTCGAGACGGCACTGGCCTGGCGTCTCGGCCAGGTCGTGCCGGTGCCGACGATCGTCGCCGCCGACCCCGACGGCCGCAGTGCCGGCGAATCGGTGCTGCTCATGACGTTTATGCCGGGGCGCCCGATGAGCGAGGTGCTGCCCAGGCTGAGCGTCGACGAGGCGGCCGAATTGGGCCGTTCCACCGGCGCGGTTCTCGCCACGCTCGGCACGGTTTCTTTCGATTCGCCCGGCTTTTTCTCGGGCAGTGATCTCGAACCGGGGCCGCCGGGCGTCGATCCGACCGAGGGCCTGCCCGAGTTCGTCGAGCGTTGCCTCAAAGAAGGCAATGCCGAGGGGCATCTCACCCATGCGGAGCAAAACGCTCTCCTACGGTACGCGGAAAGGGCCGCCCCTCCCCTGGCGTCCCTGCGCGGCTCCCGCCAGTTGGTGCACGCCGATTTCAATCCCAAGAACATCCTGGCCGAGCAGCACGACGGCCGCTGGTGGGTGACCGCCGTGCTCGACTGGGAGTTCGCGTTCAGCAGCTCCCCGCTGTTCGACGTCGGCAACCTGCTGCGCCACGAGCGGCCGCCCGGCTTCGCCGACGCCTTCCTGCACGGCTTCACCGAGTACGGCGGCTCACTTCCGCCCGGCTGGCGCCAGATCAGCCAGGCCCTCGACCTCTATTCGCTGGCCGACTTCCTCACCCGCCCGCCCGGCCACCGCTACTTCGCGCGCTCGGTCGAGACCATCCGGGAGCTGCTGAGCCGCTAGCCTCCCGTCGGCTGGGCCGGTGTCTCAGCGGTGCACGTCCCAGCCCGGCCACCGTTTGCGCAGCACCGGAGCGGTGGCCCGGTCGCGGGGCCACAGCCGCAGCCGGTAGGAGTCGTCCCCTTCGGCCCCGGCCCGCCCCACCTGGGTGAAGCCCCGGCCGGAGACCCGCACGCGGTAGTCGCCGGAGGGAATCTCCATGCGCTCCGGATATCCTCCGCCGGACGCCGCGAACGAGATCCACCCGTCCGGCACGTCGAGATCCCCGTCGACCTCGTGATCCCACTCGTCGCGGTCGTCGGCGGGCTCGGCCGACCAGATCTCCAGGCGCATCGGGGTCTGGAAGTTCCACTGGCCCGGCGTCAGGAGATCGATCAGCCCGGGGCGGACGCCGACGAAACGCCCCGACTCGGTGGCATCGTCCAACGCGGCGTTGTAGGGATCGAGATCGCCCCATCCGTCGTCGTCCTCGGTCGCCGACGATTCGATATAGATCTGGCCGTAGTCGGCCCGAACGATCAGGTCATGGGCAGCGATCAGCTGGGCGCCAGTGGACACGCCCAAACTATAAGCGTCCTAGGATCCTGGACTGATCGCCTCCCACGATAATGCTTCCGTGCCGGAACTCATCACCGACCCCGACGACCAGCGGATCGCCGACTACCGGGCTCTCACCGACGTCGAGCTGAGGACGAAATGGGAGCCGCCGAACGGCCTGTTCATCGCCGAGGGCGAGCTGGTCATCCACCGGGCGCTGCGTGCCGGCTACGAGATGCGGTCGGCCCTCGTCGACGAGAAACGGGTGGATCAGCTGACCGGCTTGCCGCCGGCTTCTCCCCTGTACGCGGCCTCACCGTCGGTCCTGCAATCGATCACCGGTTTCCACGTGCACCGCGGCATCCTGGCGTCCTTCCACCGCAAGCCGCCGCGGCCGGTCGCCGAGGTGCTGGCCGGCGCTCGCCGCATCGCCGTGCTCGAGGGCCTGAACACCCACACCAACCTGGGCGCCCTGTTCCGCAGCGCGGCCGCCCTGGGCATGGACGCCGTGATCCTCTCCCCCGACTGTGCCGACCCGCTCTACCGGCGCGCGGTCCGGGTCAGCATGGGCGAGGTGTTCGCCATCCCGTACGCCAAGTCCGATGACTGGCCGGGCACGCTGTCGCGGATCGGCGAGGCCGGCTTCACGCTCCTCGCGATGACTCCCGCGGCGGACGCCGTACCCCTGTCAAGCCTGACCCCCGCCCAGCGTGACCGCCCCGCCCTGATGCTGGGGGCCGAAGGTCCCGGCCTGACCCGCCGCGCCCTGGCGGCATCCGACGTCCGCGTCGTGATCCCCATGCACAACGAGGTCGACTCGCTGAACGTGGCGACGGCGGCCGCGCTCGCCTTCTACGAACTGACCCGATGACCCGCACGCGCGCAGCGATCGAGAATGTCCATCAGCGGACGGCCGGTCAGTCGAGCCGGTAGGTCAGGTGGGTGGCGTGGGCCGACGCGCGGACGTGGATCTGGCGCAACGAGCGGGGTCCGGCCCCGGTGAACAGGGGTGTGCCGCCGCCGAGCAGGACCGGGGCCAGGTGGAGGCGGAGCTCGTCGACCACGCCGGCCTCGATGGCGGTTCGGACGGTGTGGCCGCCGCCCATGACGACCACGTCGCGCTCGTCGGACATGGCGACGCCCTTGGCGACCGCGGACCGGATGCCGCCGACGATGAACGTGGTGCGGTCGGCCAGCCGGACCTCGGCCGGCGGCGTGCGGGTGACAACGAGCAGCGGGGGCTGGGCGGCGCGGCCGGCGCCGTAGCCCATCTCGTCGTTCCAGCCGTCGGGGGCGTCGATGATGTCGAACAGCCGGCGGCCCATGACGACCACGCCGGTCGCGTCGACCGCCTCGTCGAGAACCTCACGGTCGACGGCGTCGGGCTCGAGCGCCCAGGTGTGCAGGCCCTCGCCGCCGCGGCCCAGGCCGAGCTCGGGACCGGCGTCGGGACCGGTGACGAAACCGTCCAGCGACACGGAGATGTCGGCGACGACCTTGGGCATGAGCGCTCCTTCCAGCGGCGTGCTCCCTGAGCATGCCACCGGCGGGAAGCGTCAAACCCGCGGTATCAGCCGGCTGCCGGTCCAGGCCAGGCCGGTGCCGGCGGCCAGCAGAAGAAGAGCCCCTACCGTCGGTAGGGGCCCCTTGGCGAACGGGGTGGCTCCGATCGCCGCCGCGGCCAGCATCAGCAGCACCCCGTCGGCCGGGTTGACCAGCTTGGACCGGAAGACCGCCCAGCCCAGCAACAGCCAGCCACCGGCGCTGCAGGCCGCCCCGGCCAAGGTCACCGTGTGCATCGTCCCGGCGGTCAACGGCGAGCCGTCGGCCGCCACGCCGGCCGGCAACGCCGCCACCGGCAGGGCGATCAGGAACCCGGCCAGGCCGAAGAGGAGGCCGGCGAGGGCGGGACGATGCGTACGCGATCCGGCCAGCAACCCGGCCAGCGCGATCATGGCGACCAGGCTGAGCCAGGCGGCGGCCAACTCGACGACGAGCGTGCCCGGGATCGGGTTGACGCCGAGCGAACTCCAGCCGACCAGCAGCGCGGCCGCGGGCAGTGCCCAGAGGGCCAGACGGGCGTAACGGCGGACCGACCAGATCCAGACCGCCTCGCGTACGGGAAGATGCGGATGGACCGTCGCGCCGGCGGCCGGACGCGCACCCCCGACCCAGGCCGGAGAGACCCGCAGCGGCCGACCGCTCGCCGTGTGGTGATGGCTGATGCTCATGGCGCCGCCTCGTGTGGGCTCAGCCGAGCGGCCCAGGGGTAACCGTCGGAATCCTGCGCGAGCAGCATGACAAACGCGCGCCAAGAATGCGGCCAAATCCCCAAAAACCACCTTGGGGGCCTCCCCCGTGTCGATTGTCGCGCGAATTTGAAGATCACGGGGAGGGCTGTGGACAGGCCCCGCCGGTGTCAAGGCTGCACTGTGGATACGAACGGAGAGTGATGGCGGCCGTCGGAAGATGCCGGCTTCGGCCATTGATCATGGTGTTTTTTGAAGTTTTTCCAGACAGCTCGCGCAGACCGTCTGGCCTGCGAAGACACCGGTGCCGCGGAGGGCTCGGCGGAGCGGCATCGACGGAACGCGTTGAACCGGTACGGCGGAAAGGTCCGTACTGGCACGCATCCGGCACATCAAGTCTCGACGAGGAGTGATGATGAGATCGCGGGCGTACCGAAGGATCCGGGGTAATGGGAACCGGCGCAAAGTGATCGGGGCGGTCGTCGTCGCGGGTGTGCTGACCGCGGGCGGGCTGGCCGGCGTGCAGCTCGCGTCGGCGAGCACGACGCCGGCCGCGGCGAAGATCGTCACCGTGGACGGGCAGCAGTTCGACGTGTCCAAGTGCGCGAAGCTGGAGATCAACGGCGGGGACGTGCTCTGCGACGGCGAGAAGCTGGCGCCGCAGCAGGAGCAGGGCGCGGACGACGCGGCGCTCGCGTCGGCGGCGGCCCTCGAAACGGCGTGCGACACGTTCGCGGCGGACGCGGCGGCGGCCGACCAGAACGCGCAGAACGGCGCCGACCAGAACGCCGGCGACGATCAAGCCGCGGCGGGCGACGACGCGGCCGGAAAGGCCGGCGACAAAGCGGCTGGCGACAAAGCGGCCGGCGACAAAGCCGCTGGCGACAAAGCCGCTGGCGACAAGGCCGCTGGTGACAAGGCCGCTGGCCACAAGGCCGCCGCCGGGAAGGCGGCCAAGGCCGCCGCGGCCGCCAAGAACAAGCAGCTGGCGAAGAAGTGGGCCAAGGCGGTAGCCGCGGCGAAGAAGAAGGCCGCGGCCAAGGCCGGCGACAAGGCAGCCGACCCGTCCGCCTCGGCGAGCGAGGCCGCAGGTGACGCCGGCAATGCCGGCAATGCCGGCGACGCCGGTGACCAGGCGGGCCAGGCCGGCGACCAGGCGGGTAACGCCGCCGCGCAGGCCGCCGTGACCTCGGCCCAGGCCAGCCTCCTGCAGGCCTGCCTCGCGCTGGCCGACGCCAAGACCGCGGCCGGCATCGCCGGTGCCGGCGCCGGTGCGGGCGACAACGGCGGCGCCGACCAGACCGCACCGCCGAGCGCCGACCCGTCGGCCAGCGCCACCGCCGAGCCGACGGACAGCGCCACCGCCGAGCCGACGGACAGCGCTACCGCGGCGCCGTCCGACAGCGCCACCGCCGACCCGTCGAAGTCGGCGTCCGCGGCCGACTGACGCCGGAAAGACGACGATGGCCGGTCCCCGCGATGAGGCGGGACCGGCCATTTTCGTGCGCGGCGGGAATCAGGCCCGCTCGGGCTCCTGCTGCTGTCCGTTGTAGTCGGCGCTGCCCAGGGCGGCCGACGGCGGGATCGGGTCGGGGGCCGGCAGGGCGGCCGCGCGGTCCGGGTCGACCGCTGGGGTGTCGCCGCTGACCTGGGCCTCCGCCGTGCGTACGGCCTCGTCGACCTTGGCCGCCTCGGCGGCTGCCGCCCGGGCGGCCTCGGCCGCCTCGCGCTCGACCGATGCGGCGTCGACCCCGGAGGTCGGCACGTCGCCGACCATGTTGGCCAGGCCGCCGAGCGCGCCGCCGATGCCGTCGAGGGCCTTGCTCAGTTCGGTCGGGACGATCCAGACCTTGTTGGCGGTGCCGTTCGCGATCTGGGGCAGAGCCTGCAGGTATTGGTAGGCCAGCACCTTCTGCGACGGGTTGGCCTGGTGGATCGCGTCGAAGACCGTGCGGATGGCCTTGGCCTGGCCCTCGGCCTGGAGGATGCGGGACTGCCGGTCACCGTCGGCCCGCAGCACCGAGGCCTGCTTCTCACCCTCGGCGGTGAGGATCGCCGCCTGCTTGTGGCCTTCCGCGTTGAGGATCGTCGCGCGCCGCTCCCGCTCGGCCCGCATCTGCTTCTCCATCGAGTCACGGATGCTGGGCGGCGGTTCGATCGCCTTGATCTCGACCCGGGTGACCTTGATGCCCCAGCGGCCGGTCGTCTCGTCGAGCACGCTCGACAGATGACGGTTGATCTCGTCGCGGCTGGTCAGGGCCCGCTCGAGGTCGAGGGAGCCGATCACGTTGCGCAGCGTGGTGACGGTCAGCTGCTCGATCGCCTGAAGATAGCCGGAGATCTCGTAGGTGGCCCGGACCGGGTCGACGATCTTGTAATAGAGAACCGTGTCGATCGAGACGACCAGGTTGTCGGAAGTGATCACGGGCTGGGGCGGGAAGGAGACGACCGCCTCGCGCATGTCCAGCTTGTTGCGGACCGAGTCGACGAACGGGACCAGCAGGTTGAGGCCCGGGCTCAACGTCCGCTTGTATTTGCCCAGGCGCTCGACCACGTCCATCCGCTGCTGCGGGACGACCCGGACCGACCGCACCAGCGTGGTGATGGCGAAGATCAGGATCACCAGGATGAGAACACCGATCACTGCTTCCATGGCGCCTCTCTATTTTCGGCTCTAAAAATTCGGCAGATCGTCACGCCACACGATGACGGTGGCGCCGATGACTTTGATGACTCGCACGCGTTCGCCGGGAAGGTATTTCTCCTGATGGTCGAACGCGCGGGCCTGCCACATCTCGCCGTCGATCTTGATCATTCCCTGATCGCCGTCGACCTCTTCGAGGACGGTGCCGTGACCGCCCTCGATCGCCTCCAGCCCGAACGGGGTGTCGCCGGTCTCGGCCGACGACTTGGCATGTCGCAGGATGATCGGCCGCAGCGCGGCCACCGACAGCCCGGAAACCACAGCGAAAGTGATCACCTGGAGGAGCAGGGGCGCACCGAGCGCGGCCACTCCGCCCGCGGCCAGAGCGCCGACTGCGAAGAAAATGATGAACAGGGACGCCGTGAAAGCCTCGGCGATGGCGAGTACGACGCCGAGCACGATCCAGAGAATCGCTTCCACCCTTCGATCGTGACACGTGTACGCACATACTGCGATCCCGCGTTTCCGGAAACCGAGGCGGGCAGTTAAGCCCATGAGTCAATTATCGAAGGGGTCCACCGTGTCGTTGCTGCCGGACACCGCACGCCGGGTCGACGAGATCGCCGCTCGCGCGCAGGCCCAGGGGCGTACGCCGTCCCTCGCGCTCGCCGTGGTCCGCGACCGCGCGGTCCTGCATTTCGCCGGAATCGGCGAGCAGCCCCGGCCGGACGCGAAGACGCAGTACCGGCTGGGCTCGATCACCAAGACGATGACCGCGGCGATGGTGATGCAGCTGCGCGACGAAGGGTTCTTCGCCCTTGACGACCTGCTGTACCGCCACCTGCCGGGCACCCCGGTCGGCGGGGTGACCCTGCGCCAGCTGCTCGGGCACGTGTCGGGCCTGCAGCGGGAGCCGGACGGCGCGTGGTGGGAGCGGCGCGACGGCGGCGACGTCGACCAGCTGCTGGCCGAGCTGGGCTACGACAAGCTGTACGGCGCCCCGTTCCGCCGCTTCCGCTACTCCAACCTGGCGTACGGGCTGCTCGGGGCGGTGCTGGAGCGGGTGACCGGGGAGAGCTGGCAGTCGCTGGCCGCCAAGCGGGTGCTCGACCCGCTGGGCATGAAACGGACGACCTATCTGCCGGTCGAACCGTTCGCCCGCGGCTATGTGGTGCATCAGCTGGGCGGCACGCTGCACGAAGAGCCGCGCTGTGACGCCGGGGCGATGGCGCCGGCCGGCCAGCTCTGGTCGACCGCGACCGACATGGCGAAGTGGGCGGCCTTCCTGACCGATCCGGCGCCGGCGGTGCTGGCCCGGGAGACGGTCGACGAGATGTGCACGCCGGTGGTGATCCACGATCTGGAGTCGTGGACCGGCGGGCACGGGCTGGGCCCGCAGTTGTTCCGGGTCGGCGAGCGGGTCTACGTCGGGCACGGGGGTTCGATGCCGGGCTACCTGGCCCACCTGTCGGTGCACCGCAAGTCCCGGCTCGGGGTGGTGGTGTTCGCCAACTCGTACAGCCTGACCGGGACCAGCATCAAGGAGGTCGGCCTGGCCGCGCTGGACGCGGTGGTCGGCGCCGAGCCGGCCGCCCGGGCGATGTGGCAGCCGCCGGTGCCGGCCGAGGGCGAGGCGGCGGAGATCTGCGGGCGCTGGTGGTGGATGGGCCGGGAGTACGAGGTGACGGCCGACGGCGACGCGGTGGAGATGACCGCGGACGGGCATGGTTCGCGGTTCGTCCGGGAGGCTCCGGACCGCTGGCGGGGCGTCGACGGCGACAACGAGGGCGAGATTCTGGCCGTGCTCCGCGACCCCGAGACCGGCCAGGTCGACAAGATCGACGTGGCGACCTTCGTCTTCAGCCGCGACCCCCGGCACCTCGCCTGAGCCCCAGCCCCAGCCCACAAGCGACGGTCAGCACTCCGGCCCAGACCAGCGGCCGGGGCATCGCCCCGCCCATCAACACCCCGGTCACCGCGGCCGCGATCGGCGCGATCCCGGTCAGCAGCCCGGCCCGGGCCGCCCCCAGCCGCGACACGCACGTATACCAGAGCACGAACGCGACCGCCGTAACCGCGACCGCCAGATAGGCCCCGGCGAACAGGTCGTCCGCCGACAGCCGCAAGACCGCCGAAGGCCCCTCGAAGAACAGCCCGCCGGCCGCGAACACCAGCGCGGCCATCCACGTCGAGTGCACCGACACCCCCAACGGTCCGACGCGCCCCAGCACCGGCATCGCCAGCAGCGTGAACCCGGCCTCGCAGGCGAACGTCACCAGCGCCCACAGAAGCCCCACGTGATCGGCCCGGCCCAGCCCCTGGACCAGTCCCCGCTCCGGCAGTCACGACCGCGGCCGCGAGCACGAGCCGAGGGAGCGGCCGGTGCCCCTGCAGCATCGGCCCGGCCACCGCGAGCAGGATCGGCACGCACGCCACCGCCACCCCGAGCACCGCCGGTTCGGCGTGCCGGGCGCCCTGCACCAGCGCCACGTTGAAAAACAGCATTCCGGTCACCACGACCCCGCCCAGCCACAGCCACTCGGCGCCCCGCGGCCGCACGAGCCGCACCCCCGACCGGCGGGCGAACACCAGCAGCAAAAGGCAGGCCACGGCGTAGCGGAGAGCCTGCACGGTCAGGACCGGGGCCCCGGCGAGAGCTCCGGAGACGGCGACGCTGCCGCCGACGAAGACCATGCCGAGGGCGCCGGCCAGGCCGGCGGCAAGCTGAGATTCCGTACGCGGCGGGACGAGCACAGTAGCGGTCACGTCACCAGGTTCAACCCGCGTATGGTCCAGTTGAAGGACCAATCGGAGCACCAAGGAGTGGACCAATTCCCGGAAGCGACTTCCTTCAGCTGGTCAAAGAGGACGCGCCCCGGCACGGCCTGACCACCTGGCTGACCGAGGGCCTGCGGGACGCGATCGGCCAGGGCCGGCTGCCCACCGGTTCCGCGCTGCCCGCGACCCGGCGCCTCGCCGAGGAGCTGGGGATCTCGCGCGGCGTCGTCGTCGAGGCCTACCAGCGGCTGATCGACGAAGGGCTGGCCGGCGCGCGGACCGGCGCCGGCACGGTGGTGATCGCCCAGGGCACTCCGGCCGGCGAGCCGCGCGACCGCCGCCGGCTGCTCGACCGGCTGCGGCTGCCGCTCCCGCCGGCCGACGGCATCGATCTGGACCTGTCGCCGGGCGTGCCCGATCTCGCGGCCTTTCCGCGTACGGGATGGTTGCGCGCCGAGCGCGCGGTTCTCGCCGAGGTCTCCGCCGCCGACCTGGGTTATGGCGATCCGGGCGGCACCCCGCGGTTGCGGGCCGAGCTGGCGGCCTGGCTGGCCCGCACCCGGGGCGTGCGCGCCGAACCCGACGACGTGATCGTGGTCAGCGGCGTCGCGCAGGCACTCGGCCTGCTGGCGCAGACCTTCCACGCGGCGGGAACGACCGCGGTCGCGGTCGAGGACCCCGGATCCCGAGGGGCGCGAGATCAACTCGCGCACTGGGGCGTACGCAGCGTGCCCGCGCCCGTCGACGACGAGGGCGTCCGGGTCGACGCCCTCACCGAGCCGGTGGCCGTGCTGACCCCGGCCCACCAGTTCCCGACCGGGGTCGTGCTGAGCCCGTCCCGGCGCCGCGCGCTCCTGACCTGGGCGGCCGGGGGCGGACTGATCGTCGAGGACGACTACGACGCGGAACACCGCTACGACCGCACCCCGGTGGCCGCCCTGCAGGGGGCGTTGCCCGACCACGTCGCGTACGCGGGAAGCGTCAGCAAATCGCTCGCGCCCGGGATGCGCCTGGGCTGGCTCGTCGCGCCCCGCCGCCGGCAGGCCGACCTGCTCGCCGCGAAGCACGCCACCGACCTCGGCAATCCGGCGCTGCCCCAGCTGGTGCTGGCCCGGCTGCTGGCCTCGGGCGACTACGAGCGGCACCTGCGGCACGTGCGTACGCGTCAGCGCCGCCGCCGCGACGCCCTGCTCGCCGGTCTCCGCACCCATCTGCCGGGCGCCCGCGTCGCGGGCGTCGCGGCCGGCCTGCACCTGCTGGTCATGATGGACGGCGACACGCCCGACACCGTGCTGGCCGCTCAAGCCGCCGCGGCCGGGGTGCTCGTCCACCCGCTGTCCTGGCACCGGATCGCGCCGGGGCCGCCCGGCCTCGTCATCGGCTATGCCGCCCAGCCACCGGACCGCCTCGCGTCCGTCGGGGAACGACTCGCGGACGCCTTTACGGGACGGTGACGAAGTCGATCAGCCGCTCCATCGAGTTGATCAGCGGCGTCTCGACGTCCTTGTAGCTGCTCACCGACTTGAGGATGCGCCGCCACATGTCGGCCGGCTCGCGCACCCCGACCGCCTGGCAGATGCCCTCCTTCCACGGGCGGCCGGGCGGAATCACCGGCCACTTCGACAGGCCGACCCGCTGCGGCTTCACCGCCTGCCAGATGTCGATGTACGGATGGCCGGTGACCAGCACGTTCGGGTCGGTGACGGCGGCGACGATGCGGCTCTCCTTGGAGCCCGGCACCAGGTGGTCGACGAGCACGCCGACCTTTCGTCGCGGTCCGGGGCGGAAATTCCGCACCTCCGCCGCCAGGTCGTCGATGCCGTCCAGCGGTTCGACCACGATGCCCTCGATCCGCAGGTCGTCGCCCCAGATGCGTTCGATGAGCGCGGCGTCGTGAATGCCCTCGACCCAGATCCGGCTGGCCTTGGCCACCTGGGCCTGGACATGGTCCACGGCGATCGAGCCGGAGGCGGTGATCCTGGTCTTCTTCTCCGCGGGCAAGGCCGGCTTCGTCAGGGTGACCGCCTTGCCGTCGAGCAGAAAAGCGGCGGGCGACAACGGGAAGTTCCGACGTTTGCCGAAACGGTCCTCGAGCACGACCGCGCCTGATTCGAAACCCACCACGGCACCGCAGAATCCGGAATCGGCGTCCTCCACGACCAGGTCGGGCTCGGCCTCCACCTGGGGCACCTTACGGCGCTTGCGCCAATCGGACTTGAGTACATCCTCCCCATACATGTCCGCACGGTAACCCGTGCGTTGGGACACGTGGATTATGACGCTCCGGCCGAGACAACCTTCCCAATCGGCACGTACCCTTGCTCGCATGTCCCCCGCTGCTGATGCGGCCGTCCGCACCGCGCGGCGCTCGACCCGGTTCGTGACCTGGGTGCGCGCCTGGCGCGCCGGCCTGGTGCCGTTCGACGAGGTGTCCGACGAGATCGCGGCCGACGAGGAGCACCTCGTCGCCGACGCCCCCGGCACCTGGACCGACGTGCCCCTGCCGCAGGCCCTGCCGGTCTTCGCCAAGCTGCACCCCGACGAGATCCGGCTGGTCCTGCCGGCGCCCGGCGACCCGCGCGGCCTGCCCGGCCCGGGTGAGCTGACCGGCGCCGCGCTGCTGACCGGCGAGGCGGTGATGACCCCGTCGTTCGGCGTGGTCCCGCAGGTGCAGCGGCACGTCTCGGGCTCCGGCATGGAGTTCGAGACGGTGCTGTGGCGGTTCTTCCCGGTCCAGGAATACAAGCCGGTCTTCCAGCTCGGCGCGGCCGAGGCCGAGGGCGAGCTGACCGTCGCGCTCGGCGAGGCCACCGCCCAGCTCACCAAGCTCGACATCGCCCAGTGGAAACCCGAGCTGGCCGGCGCCCTGCAGGCGCTGCGCCGCCCGGAGAGCACGGCCACCCTGCCGCCCGGCTTCGACCCGCGGGCCCGCCGCCTGTTCGCCCGGGCCAGCGTGCTCGACCAGGTGCTCGCGCTGGCCGACCTCAACGCGCCCGGCGCCGCGGTCAACGGTTATGAGGCCCAGCAGCGCGACGCCGCGCTGCGCCCGCTGACCAACGCGTGCCGCCAAGCCCTGGTGGCCGCCTGCAATTCGCCGCTCCATGCCTGACAAGTTCGCGCACTGCACGTTCTGCGGGGCGCGGTTCACCCGCCACCAGCCGTGGCCGCGGCGCTGCGCGGCCTGCGGCGAAACCAGCTATCTCAACCCCAAGCCGGTCGCGGTCGCGGTGCAGCCGGTCGGCTCGGGCCTGCTCGCGGTGCGCCGGGCCATCCCGCCGGCCCGCGAACTCCTCGCGCTGCCGGGCGGCTACGTCGAGGTCGACGAGACGTGGCAGGCGGCCGCGGTCCGCGAACTCGAGGAAGAGACCGGCCTGACCGCCGACCCGGCGACGGTCCAGCTGTTCGACACGGTGAGCGCCCCCGACGGCACGCTGCTCGTCTTCGGCCTGCTGCCCCCGCTCGCGTCGGCGTCCGATCTCAAGCCGCCCTCCGCCAACGACGAGTCGCTCGGCTGGGAAATCCTGTACGGCCCGGCCGAACTCGGCTTCAGCATCCACACGGCCATCGCCAACCGCTTCTTCGCCCGCGCCTAGACCTTCGGTCATATCGAGGTCGCACCGTTCGCCGTCGAGCGGTTCGATACGACGTTCGGCCTGCCATCACGCAGCGCCGGGGCGCCTGGCAGGCGCTGGTTTCAGTCGATGCGGCCCTCGCTGACCAGCTGGGCCAGCACGAGACGGATCGCGGGTGCGGTGCGCTGGGCGTCGCCCTCGCCGAACCAGGCCAGCTCGGCGATCTCGTTGGCCGGCTTCGGGTCGCCGCCGGGGTCGCCGCCCTCGAAGCAGATCAGGCGGACCCGGGTGCCGGGCGGACGGTTGTGGGCCGGGGCGACGAAGTCGGCGAAGGCGGTCAGGGCCGCGGGGTCGACGACCATGCCGACCTCTTCCAGGACCTCGCGGGCGGCGGCCTGGGCGTACGACTCGCCCGGCTCCGGTTTGCCGCCGGGCAGATAGAACGCGTCCGAGTCGTAGGCGCGGACGACCAGCACCCGCCGGTCCCGCACGACCACCCAGGCAGCCGCGATCACAGTGTCAGGCACGGCCTGTTGCACCCCGTTCCTCAGGCGACGATGCTCACGCTGGTGCCGGACGGGATCTCGTCGAGCAGCGCCTTCTGGCCCGTCTTCGGCACCCGGATGCAGCCGTTGGAGATGTCGTGGCCGAAGACCGACGCGTGATACCAGCTGTGGATCGCCGTGTGCCCGTCCTGCAGGCCGGGCGCCAGCGCCTCCTTCTGCTCCGGCACCGCGCCGAGCACGAGAGCGTCGAGCCCCGCGTATTCGTCGCCGTCGGTCACCGTGCGCCCGAGCACGAACGTGCGGCCCAACGGCGTCGGCGTCTGGCTGGCCCCGGTCGCGACGGTCCAGCTTCCCTTGCGTACGCCGTCGCGCAGCCACGTCAGCTCGTGGTCGCCCCGCTTGAGGATCAGCTGGTCGTGCAGCTGGGCGGTGGAGAAGTCGTGGCCCGGGGCGAGCCAGCCGATCGTCCGGTCGACCGACGGCAGCAGCACCGCCGTCCACCCCTGGTCGCGGCCGACCACCGGCACGGTCACGTCGACGCCGCTGATCTCGGCCGGCAGGTAGGCCCGGGGCTGCCCGCCCGGCGCGTCGTAGACCACCACCCGGTCGTTGGGTTGCACGCCCTCGGTCAGCGGCGTGGTCGACGCCGACGCCTGATCGGCCGGGAACCCGCCCGGCACCTTGGTGTAGCTGATCACGGGAAGGTCGCGCGGCGCCTTGCGGACGACGAGCTGGCGTGGGGGCGCGCTGCTCGCCGGGGCCGAGGGCCGGACCGCCGGCTGGACCCAGTGCGTGGTCGTGCCCGGCGACCGCAGCGCCCACACGGCGACGGCCACCGCGACGAGGAGAACCAGCGCGGCCGGCACGATCCGGGACGGACGAAGCAGACGCGACACGCCGCCCACGCTAGGCCCTCGGCCCATCGACGCGGCACCCGGGTCGGCCCGGCCACCTCTTCGAAGGACCCCGATCAGACCGTTCGGCCCACCGGCATGATGATCGGATGGACGTGTCGATCCGCCCCCGCACCCCGGCCGACCTGGACGCCTGCGTGGCCGCGCTCCGTGAGGTCCACGAGGCCGACGGCTACCCCACGAACTGGCCGGCCGACCCGGCCGCCTGGCTCACCCCGCCGGAACTGGCCGCCGCCTGGGTGGCGTCGCTCGACGACGTCCCGCTGGCCGGCCACGCCCTGCTGGTGAACCGGCCGTCGGGCGAACTGGAGCTGGCCCGCCTGTTCGTTCCGCCGGCGGCCCGCCGCCGCGCGGTCGCCTCGGCCCTGCTGGCGGCGGCCGCGTCGGTGCGCCGCCCCCTGGTCCTCGAGGTGGTCGACGACGGCCGCTCCTCGGCGATCGCCCTGTACGAAGCCGCGGGCTGGCGGCACACCCACTCGACGACGGCCGCCTGGACCACGCCGGCCGGCGCCCCGGTCCGCCTGCGCCACTACGAGCTCTCCGTTTAGCACCGGCCGGCTCGTGGTCGGCCGGTCCGGGGCCGGCCGGCCGACGCCGTCACGGCAGTGCGAGGCCCGACGACGTCGTGGCGGGCTGGCCGTCCTGACCGTGGTCAGATCCCGGGCGGGGTCCAGGCCGGCGGCGACTGCGGGGCCGGGGCGGGCTGGCCCGGATAGGGCACGGGCTGCTCGGGATAGGCGCCGGCGGGCTGGTAGGGCGGCGGGTAGGCCGGGGCGGGGGCCGTGCGGGTGGCGAGGGTGGCGTGGACCTGGGCGAGCCGGGCGAGGACGCCCATCTCGGCGAACCAGGCGGCCCGGATGTCGGCGTCGATCGAGCGCTCGGCGCTCGTGTCGATGATCATCTGGAAGGTGCCGGCGGCCTGGCCGGCCAACTGCTCGGCTCGGATGTAGTGCTCGTCCGGTGTCATTGAACTGCCTCTCCCCCGCGGTGTCGTCCGTCCGCATCATCACCCTAGTGGTCAAGGAATACTGATCGCGTGATCACGCCTCCGGTCAAAGCCTTCGGCGCGGTGGGCGAGCCGGTTCGCCTGGCCGGCGGCAAAGGGGGTACGTGGCGAGCCGGCGACCTGGTCCTCAAACCGGTCGAATACCTGCCCGAGACGCTGTGGCGGGCCGAAGTGCTCGACCAGCTGCCCGAAGACCCGGAGTTCCAGGTGGCCCGGCCCGTACGGACCCTGGACGGCGAGTGGGTTTCGGACGGTTGGGAGGCGTCCCGCTTCCTCCCGGGCGAGCCGGACGTGAGCCGGCCCGACGACGTACTCCGCACCGGGATCGCCTTCCACGCCGCGCTGGCTCAGGTCGCCCGGCCCGCGTTCCTCGACGTTCGTGACGACCCCTGGTCCGACGGCGACCGGGTCGCCTGGGAGGAATCTCCGTTGGAGGCTTCGCCGGTCGCCCGGGAGCTGCTGCGGCCGCTGCTCGAGGCGCGCCACCCGGTCGGCCTGCCGGCCCAGGCGGTCCACGGCGACCTGGCCGGCAACGTCCTGTTCGCCC
Organism: Actinoplanes sp. NPDC051411; assembly: GCF_040682075.1. Lineage (NCBI taxonomy): Bacteria > Bacillati > Actinomycetota > Actinomycetes > Micromonosporales > Micromonosporaceae > Actinoplanes > Actinoplanes sp. NPDC051411. Next base: position 154,506 of record NZ_JBFBAD010000004.1, read on the forward strand.
CGGGCCGGCCGCCGGCCGTCATCGACTGGCCGCTCTACTGGCGTCCCCCGTCGTGGGCGTCCGCGGTCGCGGTCGCCGACGCCCTCTGCTGGTACGGCGCCGGTCCCGACCTGGCCGAGCGCTGGTCACACCAGCCGGAGTGGCCGCAGATGCTGATCCGCGCTCTGGTCTACCGCATCGTCACCCACGACCGGACCTCCGGCCTGGCCGGCCATCTGGACGCCTACCGCCCGGTCATCCACGCCGTGCTTCGTCGTACGCGGCCCGGCTCGTCTCCACCGCCGTGATGTGCTCGCGTCCCCAGGCCCGGACCGCCGCCAGTGGTCCGAGCAGCGAGCGTCCGGTGGCAGTGAGGTGATATTCGGTGCCCGGCGGGACGGACGGAAGCACCCGCCGCACGAGGAGCCCGTCGCGTTCGAGGCTCCGGAGGGTCTGGGTCAGCATCTTCTCGCTGATGCCGGGCGCGGCCGCCCGGAGTTCGGCGAAACGCTTCTCGCCGCCGGCCAGGCTGTCGAGCAGGACGACCGTCCAGCGGTCGGCCAGCCGGGCCAGTGTCTGCCGGGTAGAGCACGTGGTGGGACAGTTTCGGTCGCTCTCGACCGGCAGCAGGGAGCCGGCCCGGAGTCTGGTCGCCATGAGCCGACGCTACGCACCTGCAAGTGCGTTCTGGCGGCCGGGCGCTGCCCGGCCGAGAGTGTGGCCATGATGCTGGGAGAAACCGAGATCAGCTTTGTGGCCGACGCCGAGGTGCGCGGCCGTCCCGAGGATTTCTTCCCGGGGAGCGGCTGGACCGGGGGCGAGATCGTCGCGCGGGTGGGCTCGTTCCTGATCCGTACGCCGGAGCGGACCGTCCTGGTCGACCTCGGCCTCGGCCCCGGCGGTGAGCTGCTGGACAACCTCGGCCGGCACGATGTCACGCCGGCCGACGTCGACCTGGTCGTCTTCACCCACCTGCACCGCGACCACGTCGGCTGGACCGGGGCCTTCCCGAACGCGCGATACCTCGTCGACGAGCGCGAGTGGGCCTACTGGTGCGCCCGTCCGGGCGGCGTCGGACCGGATCCGGACCGGGTGCTCGCCCCGCTGACCGGCGCGATCGGCTCCCTGGGTGCCCTACCGCCCGGCCTGGAGGCGGTCCCGGCGCCCGGGCACACGCCGGGCCACACCTGCCTGCTCGTCACCGATCCGGGAACGGCCGATCGCGTGCTCCTGCTCGGCGACCTGCTGCACGACCCGGCCCAGTTCGACCACCCGGGCTGGCATTTCCGCTCCGACACCGATCCGGCCCTGGCCGCCTACAGCCGCCGCGAGGTGCTGGCCCGCTTCCGGGACGCCCGGACGGCGCTCGCGGGCGCGCATTTCCAGGGCCTGACCTAGACCTCGCTGATGAGGTCGGCGACCGAGTTGACGATGCGGGACGGGCGGTACGGGTAGCGCTCGCTCTCGGCGCGCGTGCTGATGCCGGTCAGCACCAGGATCGTTTCGAGGCCGGCCTCGAGCCCGCACAGGACGTCGGTGTCCATCCGGTCGCCGATCATCGCCGTGCTCTCGCTGTGGGCCTCGATCGTGTTGAGGGCCGACCGCATCATCATCGGGTTGGGTTTGCCGACGAAGTACGGCTCGACGCCGGTCGCCTTGGAGATCATGGCGGCGACCGAGCCGGCGGCCGGGAGGGCGCCCTCGTTGGAGGGGCCGGTGGCGTCGGGGTTGGTGCAGATGAACCGGGCGCCGTCGTCGATCAGGCGGATGGCCTTGGTGATGGCCTCGAAGCTGTAGGTGCGGGTCTCGCCGAGCACCACGTAGTCGGGGTCGAACTCGGTCAGCACGTAGCCCGCGGCGTGCATCGCGGTGGTCAGGCCGGCCTCGCCGATCACGTACGCCGTGCCGCCGGGCCGCTGGTCGGCCAGGAACTGCGCGGTGGCCAGGGCGGCCGTCCAGATCGACTGTTCGGGCACGTCGAAGCCCATGCGGCTGAGCCGGGCCTGCAGGTCGCGCGGCGTGTAGATCGAGTTGTTGGTGAGGATCAGGAACGGCTTGCCCGACGTCTTCATCCGGTTGACGAACTCCGGGGCGCCCGGCACCGGCACACCTTCGTGGACGAGCACCCCGTCCATGTCGGTGAGCCAGCTCTCGACGGCCTTGCGCTCAGGCATCAGTCTCCTCGTGGGGGTCGCTGCAGCGTGGGACAACAACCGCCGGGGCAGTCGTCCCAGACCGGGAGCGTACCGAGCCGCGCCCGGGGTCGCCCGGCGGTGCGCTCCTCGACCAGTTCGCGGACCATCGTGACGAACCGCGGGTCGGTGCCGGGGGTGGCCGCGCGGACGTAGCCCAGGCCCAGCGAACTCGCTGTTGAAGCGGCCTCGTTGTCGAGGTCCCAGAGCACTTCGAGGTGGTCGGAGACGAACCCGATCGGGCTGATCACCACGTCGGTGATGCCCTTTTCGGCCAGCACCCGCAGGTGGTCGTTGACGTCGGGTTCGAGCCACGGCACCTGGGGCGGGCCGGAGCGGCTCTGCCACACCAGGTCCCACGACAGGTCGGGGGCGGCGCCCGCGTGCACCAGGGCGGCCGTCTCGTTGAGCTGGGCGGTGTAGCGGTTGCCGTGCGGGCCCGCCTGTTCGGCCATGCCGACCGGGATCGAGTGTGCGGTGAAGACGATCCGGGTCGTTTCGCGGTGATCGGCGGGCAGGGTGGCCAGCGCGGCCTGAACCGCCGACACGTGCGGCCCGACGAATCCGGGATGGTCGTGGAACTGCCGCAGTTTGGTGATCTGGGGCGCCCGGGGCCCGACGAAGGCGCGGGCCCGGGCGATGTCCTCCCAGTACTGCCGGCACGACGAATATCCGCCGTACGCGCTGGTGGCGAACCCGAGGGCGTGGGTCACCCCGTCGTCGCGCATCCGCGCCACGGTGTCCTCGAGCATGGGGTGCCAGTTCCGGTTGCCCCAATAGGCCGGCATGCCCAGGCCGGGTGAGACCGCGGCGAGCAACGAACGGCACTGCTCGTTGATCGGCGAGACACCACCGAAGTGCATGTAGTGTTCGGCCACCGAGAGAAGCCGCGACTCGGGCACGCCGCGACCGCGCACCACGTTGCGCAGGAACGGCATCACGTCGTCCGGTTTCTCCGGCCCGCCGAAGGACAGCAGGACGAAAGCGTCGTACTCCACCCTGCCATTCTCCTCCCGGGTCACGCGCCTAGCGCGTGGTAACCCCCGTCGACGTGAACGACCTCACCCGTGGTGGCCGGGAACCAGTCCGAGAGCAGCGCGCACACGGCTTTGCCGGCCGCCGACGTGTCGTGCAGGTCCCATCCGAGGGGCGCCCGCTGGGCCCACGCGTCCTCGAACTGCTCGAACCCGGGGATCGACTTGGCCGCCATCGTGCGCAGCGGGCCGGCCGAGACCAGGTTGCTGCGGATGCCCTGCTTGCCCAGGTGCAGAGCGAGGTAGCGCGACGCCGACTCGAGCCCGGCCTTGGCCACGCCCATCCAGTCGTAGACCGGCCACGCCTTCGTCGCGTCGAAGGTCAACCCCACGATGCTTCCGCCGGACCGCATCAGCGGCAGGCAGGCGGCGGCGAGCGCTTTATAGGAGTACGTCGAGACCTGTAGCGCCTTCGCCACGTCGTCCCACGGCGCGTTGAGGAACTCGCCCCCGAGCACGCTCTGCGGCCCGAACGCGATCGAGTGGACGACACCGTCGATGCCGTCCATGTGCTCCCGGACCTTCTCCGGGAGCGCCTGAAGATGAGCCGGGTCGGTCACGTCGAGCTCGATCACCGGGGGTGGCGACGGCAGACGCTTGGCGATCCGCTCGACCAGGGACAGCCGGCCGAATCCGGTCAGCACGACGGTGGCGCCCTGCTCCTGGGCGATCTTCGCCACCGAGAAGGCGATCGAGGCGTCGGTGATCACACCGGTGACGAGCAGCCGCTTACCGGCCAGAAGTCCAGACAACGGAAAAAGCCCCCTAAAAGGAAAAAATCAGTGTCCCATGCCCAGGCCGCCGTCGACCGGGATCACGGCGCCGTTGATGTACGCGGCCGGCCCGGAGGCGAGGAAGACCACCGCGGCGGCCACCTCGTCCGGCGTGGCCAGCCGCCCGGCCGGCACCGCCTTGATGATCTCGGCCTGCCGCGCCTCGGACAGCACCGCGGTCATCTCGGTGTCGATGAAGCCGGGCGCCACCACGTTGGCCGTGATGTTGCGGCTGCCCAGCTCGCGGGTGATGCTGCGGGCCAGACCGACCAGGCCGGCCTTGCTCGCGGCGTAGTTGACCTGGCCCGGGCCGCCGTAGAGCCCGACGACCGACGAAATGAAGATCATGCGGCCCCACTTGGCCCGCAGCATCTTGCCGCTCGCGCGCTTGGCGACCCGGAACGCGCCGGCCAGGTTGGTGTCGATCACCCGGTCGAACTGCTCCTCGCTCATGCGCAGCAGCAGCGTGTCGTCGGTGATGCCGGCGTTGGCCACCAGCACCTCGACCGGGCCCAGTTCCTTCTCGATCGTGGTGAACGCCGCGTCGACCTGTGCCGAGTCGGTGATGTCGCACTGCACGCCGAACAGGCCCTCGGGAGCACCGGAGCCGCGGTGCGTGACGGCGACCCGGTCGCCTTCCTTCGCGAACGCCTGCGCGATCGACAGGCCGATCCCCCGGTTACCTCCGGTCACCAACACCGTCCGAGCCACGACAACGCTCCTCATACCCAGGTAGGGGTGCCGGGGTGGCACCTCGGTAGGACGACGGGGCCAGCCGCCCGCCGTAACCTGCCGGGATGGAGACTAGCGGTCCGGGAGCCGGGCGCGCCGTGATGGGGCCGTTGCGCCGGCTCTTCTTCGGCAAGGAGGTGCCGCGACCCGCGGCACGCGTTCGCTTCATTTCGTACGCGCTTCCGATCGCGTTGCTGGCTCTCATCGGACTGGGTGCGGCCGCCGGGCAATATCTGCTGGCCAACCGGCATTCGCTGGTGCCCCTGGCGGTGTGGGCGCTCGCGGTCGGCTCCGTGCTGCCGGCCGTCGCCGCGTACACCCGGCCCGTCCTGGCCTGGCGCCTGGCCTTCCTGATGATGTTCCTCGGCACGGTCAACGAGGGGCCGAAGGAGCCCTGGCCGTGGAACCCCGTGCAGATCTTCGTCTTCCTGTTCGTGCTCGGCCGGCTGGCCGTGGTCAGCCGGGAGTCGTGGCTGACGTTCTGGGCGACCGCGCTGAGCGTGGGCACGGTCTTCCTCTATGCCCCGCCGGCCAACGCGTGGGGCGCCGCGGTGCTGCTGGTCGCGATCGCGTCGATCGGCGACATCTTCGCCCGGCGCCGCCGCACCGGCGAACTGGTCGCCGAGCAGAACGAGCTCACCGAGCTCGAACGGGCCAAGCGGGCGATCCTCGAGGAGCGCACCCGCATCGCCCGCGAGATGCACGACGTGGTCGCCCACCACATGTCGATGATCGCCGTGCGGGCCGAGACCGCGCCGTTCCGGGTGCCCGGCATGACCGAGGAGACCCGGGCCGAGCTGGCGACGATCGCGTCGGCCGCCCGCGACGCCCTGACCGACATGCGGCGGCTGCTCGGCGTGCTGCGCTCCGAGAAGGAGGAGACGCTGACCGAGCCCCAGCCCGGACTCGCCGACGTCGACGCGCTGGTCGAGACCGCCCGCGCCGCCGGGCTCGACGTGGCGGTCGAGTCGGAGGGGCTCAACGGGGTGCCGCCGACGGTGGGGCTCGCGGCGTACCGGATCGTGCAGGAAGCCCTCGCCAACGCGGCGCGCCACGCGCCGGACGGCCCGGTGACCGTCCGGGCTCGCGGCACTTCCGACCGCCTGCTCCTCCTCGTCAGCAACCCCTTGCCGCGAAAACCCCCGCTCCGGGAGCCGAGCGGCGGCTCCCGCGGACACGGCCTCGCGGGGATGCGTGAGCGCTCGACGCTGCTGGGTGGCACGCTGTCGGCCGGACCGGTGGGCGGCGAGTTCGTGGTGAGCGCCATCCTGCCGATCGGTGACCAGGGGGCTGGCGAGGGGACCGGTGCATGATCAAGGTGCTGATCGCGGACGACCAGGCGATGGTCCGCGAAGGCTTCGGCGCGCTGCTCAACGCGCAGCCCGACATCGCGGTGGTGGGCGACGCGTCCGACGGCGAGGCCGCGGTGCGGCAGTCGCGCGACCTGCGGCCCGACGTGGTGCTGATGGACATCCGCATGCCGGTCATGGACGGCCTGGAGGCGACCCGCCGCCTCGGTGCCGACGGCCCGAAGGTCCTGATCCTGACCACGTTCGACCTCGACGACTACGTCTACGAGGCACTGCGGGCGGGTGCGAGCGGCTTCCTGCTCAAGGACGCTCCCGCGGCTGACCTGATCAACGCCGTACGCGTCGTGGCCTCGGGAGAGGCCCTGCTCGCGCCGTCGGTGACCCGGCGCCTGATCGCCGAGTTCGCCGCCCGCCCGGCCGCCAACAAGCCCCGCCCGACCGCCCTCAACGCCCTGACCCCGCGCGAGACTGACGTGCTGCGCCTGATCGCCCGCGGCCGCTCCAACACCGAGATCGCCGAAGACCTGGTGGTCGCCGAGCAGACGGTGAAGACCCACGTCGGCCGGGTGCTGGCCAAACTCAACCTCCGCGACCGTGCCCAGGCGGTCGTTTTCGCCTACGAGACGGGTCTCGTCATACCCGGGTAGCACCGGCAAGTGACCTCTCCGGTGTGACGATCGGGGTCTATATGCGGCCGGAATCTACGGCCCATGCGAATCCTTCCGGTCGTCACCCTGCTGCTCGCCACCACCCTCAACCCGGTGCCCCGGCCGGCTTCGGCGGCCACTCCCACGCCGGCCGTCCAGCACCTGCCGGCGTTCTCGGAGGCCTACCGCGAGACGGCCGTGCGCATGCTCGCCACCGGCTGCCCGTACGCGACCTGGGCCGGCGAGGGACGCCGCTTCCTCTTCTTCGACCCGGCCGGCGACGGCCGCGCCGCCGAGGTGTTCGGCGACCTGTCGACCGCCAAGCACATCGCGATCCTGGTGCCCGGCGTGGGCACGACGCTGACCGACTTCGAGCGCGGCCTCGGCGGGGTCGCCCGGCGCGCTCCCGGCGTGCAGGGCAAAACCCTGTACGAGCAGCTGAGCAAGCGCAGCCGGGACACCGCGGTCATCTCCTGGCTCGGCTACGACACGCCGGACGGCATCGACCTGGCCGCCGCGACCGAGGGCCGGGCCCGCACCGGGGCGGCCGCGCTGACCACCTTCGTGCACGATGTGCTCGCCCAGAGCCCGGCCGCTTCGGTGTCACTTATCGGACACAGCTACGGCTCGATGGTGGTCGGAATGGCCGCCCGGCACCTGCCCGAGGTGCGCGACGTGGTCACCCTCGGCTCGCCCGGGCTCGGCGTGAACCATGCCTCGGATCTCGGCGGCGCGACCGTCTGGGCGGCTCAGGCTCCCGCGGATTGGATCCGGCGGATCCCCCAGCTGCGTATCCTGGGGCTGGGCCTGGGCAAGCGCCCGACCTCGTCCGGCTTCGGCGCACACCTGCTGCCCACCGACGGTGTCGCCGGTCACGATTACTACCTGGTTCCGGGCAGCGCCACCCTCCGAGCGGTCACCGACATCGTCCTCTCGGGTGGTCCTCGACACGACGTGCCGGGGCGCGTTTCTTAGCTGTGCCTTAAGGGGTACAGTTCCGGTCGGCCTGTGAGTTTGCTGCGACTTTGAGGAGGTGATCGCTGTGCGAGATAGCGATCCTCCTAGTCGTGGCCGGGCCTGATCATTCAGCGCCTCTGAGCCGCTGAAGATCCTCTCGTCCGCCCCCGCATCCCCTGGCTGGTTGCCGCCTTCGCGCGTCCAGGCCGGGTTGTCGTGCGCGCCGCGACTCAAGGATGCCCGGGTGCCGGCCGCGACTGTGACAAGCGCGCGTGAACCATTCGCCACGTCACTGCAGCGGAAGAAGTCGAACCATGAAGAACTTCGTTGCGCCCCTCAGCTTCACCCTCGCCGCCGCCTGGGTGGTCGTCCTGTTCGTACTCGTCCACCCCTGAGGTTCCAGGGCCGGTGTTGTGGCCCGTGGTTATCCGATGCCCGCGAGGCTTCGCGGGCCACGGACGACCACGAGTCATGACACCGCCCGGCAAGCTAGGGCAGACGGCTCGTCCACAGAAGACTCAGCGCCGCCGCGCACAAGCCGAAGAGCAGCGCGGCACCGGCGTACCACTGGGTCACCTCGCGTGACTCCACCCGGTGGCCGATCGAACTGCCCATGTCCTCATAGACCTTCTTGAGCTCGCTGACCGACGCCGCCTCGTAGAAGTGGCCCTTGGTCTTGTCGGCCAGCTGCTGCAGCGACACCCGGTCGACCGGGACCTTCTGCAGCGCACCCCGGATGTCGACGACCCCGTTGTCGGTGCCGAACGCGATCGTCGACACCGGCACGTTGGCCTGCGACGCCGCCGTCTCGGCGTCCTCGATCGACCGGCCCGACGTGCGATAGCCGTCGGAGAGCAGCACGATGCGGGCCGGCGGCGCGCCGGCGGCCCCGTCGGCCGGCACCGACTTGATGGCGTCGAGCGAGGTGAACACGGCCTCGCCGGTCGCCGTCGCCTCGGCCAGCGACAACCCGTCGATGCCGGCGATCACCGCGTTGCGGTCCTTGGTCGGCGACACCAGCACGTTGGCCGACTTCGCGAACGACACCAGCCCCAGGTTGTAGCTCGGCGGCAGCTCCTTGACGAACGCCCGGGCCGCCTCCTGCGCCGCCTCGATCCGGGTCGGCGCCACGTCGTCGGCCTCCATCGACAGCGACACGTCGATCGCCAGGATCACCGTGGCCCGCTCCAGCGGCTCCTTCTGGTCGACCGACGGCCGGGCCATGGCCAGCCCCAGGCCGAGCAGGCTGAGCAGGAACGCCAGCGCCGACACGTGCCGGCGCCAGCCCAGGCCGCGGGGCGCCAGCGTGCGCAGCAGGTCGACGTTGGTGAACCGCATCGCGTACTGCCGGCGGCGGAACTGCCGGAACACGTAGAAGGCGGCGGTGAGCGCCACGGGCAGCAGCGTCAGCAGCCACCAGGGCGACAGGAAACGGATCATCGCGTGGTCCCTCGCGTGCGGGCGTGTCGCTGGGCGGCCACGAATCGGACCATGTCCAGCAGCCAGTCGGTGTCGGTGCGCAGGCGCAGGTGGGAGGCGCCGGCCGCGCGCAGCGCCCGGGCGATCGCGGCGCGCTGCTCGCCGGCCGCCTCGGCGTAGCGGCGGCGCAGCTCCGGGTCGGCCGTCTGCACCTCGTGCAGCAGGCCGCTCTCGGGATCGGCCAGGGTGAGCACCCCGACGTCGGGCAGTTCCAGCTCGCGCGGGTCGACAACCTCGACGGCGAGCACGTCGTGCCGCACCCCGAGCTTGCGGATCGGCCGCTCCCACCCCTCGACCGGCGCCATGAAGTCGGAGATCACCACGGCCACGCCCCGGCGCCGCGGCGGCCGGTTGAGCATTTCGATCAGGGCGCCGAGGTCGGCCCGGCCCGGCAGGATCCGGGTGCGGGCGATCCCGCGCAGCAGCCCCTGCGCCTCCTTGCGGCCCGGCCGGGCCGGCAGACGCACAAACGGAGCCTGCGGGTGCGACTCGGGCGCGGCGGCCGGCTTCCGGCGCCACCGGGCGGCACGCTCCGGCGGGCGTACGCCGGAGCCGGTCCCGACGACCGCACCGATCCGGTTACCGCCCCGAACCGTCAGATGCGCCATAGCAGTCGCCGCGGCCAGCACGAGGTCGCTCTTGAGCCAGCGCGCGGTGCCGAACTCGAGGCTCGCCGACAGGTCGACGGCCAGCCAGGTCTCCAGCTCGCGGTCGGCAACCGTCCGGCGCACGTGCGGCAGCGTGGTGCGCGCGGTGACCGGCCAGTCCATCCGCCGCACGTCGTCGCCCGGCCGGTATTCGCGGGACTCCCCGGCCTCGCTGCCCGGCCCCGGGAGCAGCCCCACGTAGTCGCCCTGCAGCAACCCGTCCAGCTTCCGCGTCACCAGCAGCTGAAGCCGCCCGAGCACCGCCTCGGCCCGCGCGGTCGAGTCCTCGATGCCGGCCGACGACCGGCCCTCCCCGCCCGCCGCCGACCGCACACCACCGTTGGCCGCCGCCCCGCCACCGCCGTTCGCGGCCCAGCCGCCACCGCCGTTCGCGGCCCAGCCGCCACCGCCGTTCGCGGCCCAGCCGGCACCGCCGGGCGCGGTGGGGCCGGTGCCGCCGTTGGCGGGCGGGCGGCCGTCGCCGGGCGGGGGCTGCGTCACTGCTGGGCCGGCCACACCGCCGCCTGCGGGTAGGGATGGCTGCCGGCCGGCACCCCGCTCACCGGCATCTGGCCGTTGGGCGGCTGGCCGTTGGTGAACTGCTGGCCGGGCGACGTGCCCTGGCGGGCGGCGACCGAGGGCATCGGCACAGTCTGCATGATGCGCGCCACGATGTGGTCCGCCGGGATGTCGTCGGCCAGCGCGTCGTAGCTCAGCACCAGGCGGTGCCGCAGGATGTCGGGCGCGATGTCCTGCAGGTCTTGGGGAAGCGCGTAGTCACGGCCGCGGAGCAGGGCCAGCGCGCGGGTCGCCCGCACGATGCCGAGCGAGGCGCGGGGGCTCGCACCGTACTGAATGAGCTGGGCGACGTCGGGCATGCCGTGCTGGGCCGGGGCGCGGGTCGCCAGCACCAGCCGCACCGTGTAGTCGACCAGCGCGTTGTGCACGAACACCTGGTCGGCCCGGCGCTGCAGGCCGAGCAGGTCTTCCGGGGTGAAGACCGCCTTGGCCTCGGGCGGGTTCACGCCCATGCGGTAGACGATCTCGCGCTCCTCGGCGTCGGTCGGGTAGCCGACCAGGATCTTCATGAGGAAGCGGTCGCGCTGGGCCTCGGGCAGCGGGTAGACGCCCTCCTGCTCGATCGGGTTCTGCGTCGCCATGACCAGGAACGGGTCGGGCACCTCGTGGGTCTGCCCGCCGATCGACACCTGGTGCTCGGCCATCACCTCGAGCAGCGCCGACTGCACCTTGGCCGGCGCCCGGTTGATCTCGTCGGCGAGCAGGAAGTTGACGAACACCGGCCCCAGTTCGACGTCGAACTTCTCGCTCGACTGCCGGTAGATGCGGGTGCCGACGATGTCGGCCGGCACCAGGTCGGGCGTGAACTGGACCCGCGAGAACGTGCCGCCGACCACCCGGGCCAGCGTCTCGACGGCCAGGGTCTTGGCCACGCCGGGAACGCCCTCGAGCAGGCAGTGGCCGCGGGCGAGGAGGGCGACGAACATCCGCTCGACCATCCGGTCCTGCCCCACGATCACCCGCTTGACCTCGAACATGGCGCGTTCGAGCTGGGTCGCGTCCTGCGCCGGGGGCACGGGCGCCTCGGGGCGGTCGGTCTCGGGCGTGGTCGGCTGGGCCACCGGTCCTCCACAGCAGGGTCGCGAACGGCTATCGACGCTCAAGACTTACACGACCGACCTGGGAGAGTGCCGCCGGTAGGCCCGTTTCGTCGCCGTGGCCCCGCGACGACCCCCGAGTGCCCCGCGACCCGAGCAGCCCGCGCCTCCCCCACCCCGGCACTGGGTGGGGTCCAGGCAACCAGCCGGGTCCGACAAATTTCGGAGTTGTCCACCGAACAGGGCGCGGCTATTACGCGGCGTCGCAGGCAGACGCCATGGTCCGGTCGTGTCGATCTTTCTGCGCGATGCGCCGGAACGGGCACCCGTACTGGGAGGATGCGCCCTCCGCAGAACCGTGTAACATTCGTCTCGTCGCCGGGCGGCTTCCCCCGTGGTCGCCCGGCGACGTAACAGACGCCTAGGCGTCCTCTGTCCGCAAGATGCGCGGACCTGAGGGCGCTCTTTTATTTTCCCCTGGGGGCCCGAGCCCCCAGACCCCGCGGTGCGGTGGTTGAGGTGGGGCCGCGGCTATCGTTGGGTGATGGGTGAGGGGCCGGCGGTGCAGTGTTCGGCCAAGGCGTGCCGGGCCGGCGCGACGTGGCAGCTGCGGTGGAACAACCCGAAGTTGCACGCGCCGGAATACCGGAAGACCTGGCTGGCCTGCGACGATCATCGTGAATCGCTGGGCGGGTTTCTCGAGGTGCGGGGTTTCCTGCGCGAGGTGACGCCCTTCGGTGCGGCGGCGGACGCGCCGATCTCCTAGGCTGGCGCTGTGACCGAGCAGCCCGTTGCCGCCGCGCCCGGCCCCGCCGACGCTCTCGAGCCGTGGCCCGACACGGTCGCCTGGCAGCGGGTCTCGCCCAAATTGATCACTGTGGAGTTGATCGCGCGCAGCACGTTCGCGGCGGTGGTGCTCGGCGGGCTCGGCATCGGGTGGGCGCTGTCGCCCTACTGGGCGTGGCCGGCCGGCATGGTCGTCACCGTGGTCTATGCGATCTGGCGGGCCTGGGTCACCGTGCGGGCGGTGCGCGCCTGGGGTTACGCCGAGCGCGACCAGGATCTCCTCGTCCGTCACGGGCTGCTGGTGCGCCGGCTGTCGATCGTGCCCTATGCGCGGATGCAATTCGTCGACGTCACCGCGGGGCCGTTGGAGCGGGCGTTCGGGCTGGCCACCGTCCAGTTGCACACCGCCGCCGCGGCCACCGACGCCCGGGTTCCCGGCCTGCCGCCGGCCGAGGCGGCCCGCCTGCGCGACCGCCTGACCGCCCTCGGCGAGGACCGGGCCGAGGGCCTGTGACGACCAGCGACCCGACTACCGGCGACCCGGCCCCCGCGGCCGGCGACCCGGCCCCCGCGGCCGGCGAGCCGCGCCGGCGGCTTCACCCGCTCAGCCCGTTCCTGCACGGTTTCAAGTCGATCGTCGTGATCGCCGGTGCCCTGAGCTGGAACACGTTGCGCGAGGTCGGGCTGGAGAGGTTCACCCTGGTCGTGGCCGGCCTGGCCCTGCTCGTGGTGCTGTTCTCGGTGGTCAACTGGCTCAACACCGGCTACCACGTGGTCGGCCGCGAGCTGCGCATCCAGGACGGGCTGCTCTGGCGCCGCAACCGGGCGATCCCGCTCGAACGCCTGCAGTCGGTGGAGTTGCGGCGGCCGCTGCTGGCCCAGCTCACCGGCCTGGCCGAGCTCCGGCTCGAGGTGGTGGGCGGCCACAAGACCGAGGCGCCTCTGGCCTACCTCACCGTGCGGGACGCGGCGGCCCTGCGCGAGCGGTTGCTCGCGCTCGCCGGGCGTACGCCCTCGCAGGCGCAACCGGTCGCCGGAGCGCAAGCGGCGGCACCCGGCGTGCCCGCTCTCGAAAGGCCGCTGCTCCGCGTCGCCAACCGTGACCTGGTGATCAGCCAGCTCCTGACGCCGCAGGCGTTTCTGCTGCCGGTCGGCGTGGCGTTCGTGGTCACCCAGTTCGCGCTGGCGCCGACCTGGACCTTCGTCGGCATCGCCAGCACGGTCACGGCGATGGCCGGCGTGCTGCTGCAGCCGGTGCGCCGGGTGCTGCAGGACTGGGATTTCCGGCTGGCCAGCGATCCGGGCGGGCGGCTGCTGGTGCGCTACGGGCTGTTGGAGACGCGCAGCCAGGTGGTGCCGCTCAACCGGGTGCAGTCGGTGTCGCTGACCTGGCCGCTGCTCTGGCGGGCGCAGAAATGGTTGCACGCCCGGCTCGACATCGCCGGGTTCGCCGGGCGGGAGGGGCGCGACGAGAAGCGTTCCGACCGGCTGCTGCCGGTGGGCGACTTCGGGACCGCCCGTCATCTGGTCGCCGAGGTGCTGCCCGGGGTCGACCTGGTCACGCTGGCCACCTCGCCGCCGCCGCCGCGGGCCCGCTGGCGGCACCCGCTGGCGCTGCGCTACATGGGCGTCGGGCTGACTCCCGAGGTGTTCGTGTCGCGCTGGGGCCTGCTGACCCGCGAGATGACCCTGGTGCCGTACGCCCGCCTGCAGAGCGTGCGGGTGGTGCAGGGGCCGGTCCAGCGGATGTTCCGGCTGGCCACGGTCGTCGCCGACACCGCCGGTGGCCGCTCCGGGCAGGCCCACGACCGCGACGTGCACGAGGCGTGGGCGCTGGCCGAGCAGCTGGCCACGCGGGCCCGGCTGGCGCGCGGCCCGGCGCCGCTGATGACCGACCGGCTGCCGGCCTATGAGGTCGCCGACGAGTCGTTCTGGCGACGCCCCGTCGAGTCCTAAGCTCACAGGCATGGAGCTTCCGGAGTTCGCCCCGGGGATGGTCGCCCGGGTGGAATTGACCGTCACCGACGCCGACACCGCCCAGGCGCTCGGCTCGGGCGACGTGCCGGTGCTGGCCACCCCGCGGGTGCTGGCGCTCGCCGAGGCGGCCACCGTCGCCGCGACGGCCCGGCAGATGCCGGGCGGGGTCACCACGGTCGGCACCCGGGCCGAGATCGATCACCGGGCGGCCGCGACGGTCGGCCGCACGGTGATCGCGACCGCGACCCTGGCCAAGGTTGACGGCCGCAATCTGACCTTCGACGTGACCGTCCGCGAGGGCGAGCGGACGATCGCCGACGTGCGGGTCGAGCGGACGCTGCTCGACCGGCAGCGTTTCATCGAGAAGGCGCAGGGTCAGTAGTTCCAGCGGGCGGCCACCTCGTCCTGGGTCGGCATCGCGGTGGCGCCGCCCGGGCGTTCGACGACCAGGCCGGCCACGGCGAGGGCGAAGCGGACGTTGCGCTGCCAGCCGTCGAGCGTGTCCGGGAAGCCGCCGGTCAGCAGGCGGCTGATCAGGGCGGCCATCACCGAGTCGCCGGCGCCGGTGGCGTCGATCGCGTCGACGGCCGGCGTTTCGAGCATCGCGGCTCCGGCCGGGGTCGCCACGTAGGCGCCCGCCGCGCCGCAGGTCACGACCACCGCGCGGGCGCCCAGCCCGAGGATCCGGGTCGCCGCGTCGGCCGGGGCGGCCCGGTCGTAGAGCACCTCGGCGTCGGCCGAGCTGAGCTTGACCAGGTCGGCGGTGGCGAAGAACTCCTCGACCAGGGTGCGCAGGGCGTCGACCGCGGCGGCGTCGGGCAGCAGGGTCGGGCGGGCGTTGGGGTCGAAGACGCGCAGCGGGCCGGGGGTCGCCCAGGCGGCGCGGGCGGCGTCCACGAACGGCGAGCGCAGCAGGGCGATCGAGCCGGCGTAGAGCACGCTCGCGCCCTCGACCAGGCCGGGCGCGAGGTCGTCCGGGCCGAGCAGGGCGTAGGAGGGCGGCTCGCCGTAGAACGTGAAGGTCGGGTCGGCGCCCTCGAACGTGGTCACGGCCAGCGTGGTCGGCACGCTGACCCGCTTGGCCGCGCCCAGGCCGACGCCGACGTCGCGCAGGAAGGCGGCCAGGCGGTCGCCGAGCACGTCGGTGCTCAGCGAGCCCGCGAAGCGCCCGTCGCCGCCGAGCCGGGTCACGCCGACCGCGACGTTGAGCGGTCCGCCGCCGATCGCCTGGCGATAGATCAGGTCGCCGCCGGACTCGGCCTCCAGCAGGTCGACCAGCGCCTCACCCATGACCACCGCGTAACCCATGTCGCTCCTTCGGCTGGATCTTCTGCGAACAGCCTTCCGTCCGGGGGCGCGCAGCGCCAGTGCTCGCCCGACACCGGCCCGTTTGGCATGATTCAGACATGTTCTCGCGCCGTTTCGTACCGTTTGTCGCCTGTCTCGCCGTGTCCGCGTGCGGCGCAGGCACGCCGGCCGGTGCGCCGTCCGAGCCCACCCGGTCGGGAACGGCGTCGACCTGGGTGCGCTACGAGGGCGGGCCGAGCGGTGGCGCGACCAGCCCCGGCCAACTGCTCCCGGGCGAGGTCGCCGGCCCCGGTCTGGTCGCCTCGGGCACGTTCGAGCCCTACCGGCCCGGCTCGACGGCGATCACCTACGACCCCGCGGTGGTTCCGCCCGGAGCGCGGGCCCGGGTCGCGATCACCCGGACGCCCACCGGGCTGGTCGTGCGACTCACGGTCGCGGGAATGGTTCCGCGGCGACCGTACGGCGCTCATCTGCACACCCAGCCGTGCGCCGCCATGCCGGATGCCGCCGGGCCCCACTACCAGAACCGGCACGACCCGAAGACGCCGTCGGTCGACCCCTCCTATGCCAACCAGGACAACGAGGTGTGGCTGGACTTCCTCGCCGACGCGGCCGGGGCCGGCACCGCGGTGAGCCCGGAGAACTGGGCCTTCGACCCCAAGGCGCCGCCTCGCTCGCTGGTCATTCACGCCGGGACCACGCGTACGGGAATGGGCGTCGCCGGCACCGCCGGCGCCCGGGCCGCCTGCCTGACCCTCTGATCCGGCCTTCCGGTCCGACCTTCCGATCCGGCACTTTGATCTTGACCGGTCTCTGTTTTGTCGGTCCCGGGCGGTAACGTCGGGGGCGGTCGAGCATCGGAGGGAAACACATCATGGCCGAGCAGCCGAAGACGGGGTCGCACGACCCCGACTTCCCCGAGGCGTTCCTGCAGTTCATGCGCAGCGGCTGGCGCGAGGATCCGCTGGCCGTCGCGCCCGTCCCCGAGGTGCCCAACTACGCGAAGCGGCGGGCCGCGCTCTCCGACGCGTTCCCCGGCGAGACACTGATCATCCCGAGCGGCACGGAAAAGGTGCGGGCCAACGACACCGACTACCCGTTCCGCCCGGGCAGCGACTTCGTCTATCTGACCGGCGACCGCGACCCCGACTCGGTGCTGGTCATGCGCCCGAGCGGGTCCGGCCACGACGCCGTGCTCCACACCCGCCAGCGCAACTCCAAGGAGACCGACGGGTTCTTCCGCCACCGCGACGGCGAGCTCTGGATCGGCCGCACCCACACGCTGGCCGAGAAGTCGACCGAGCTGGGCATCGACACCGCCCCGCTGGGCGCGCTCGGCCCGGCCCTGGCCCACAGCGCGCCCGGCCGCACCCGGGTGCTGCGCGGCCTCGACGCCAACGTCGACCGCACCGTGCTGGCCTATGAGCCCGACCGCGAGAAGCCGCGCGACCGCGAGCTGGCCTGGACCATCTCCGAGCTCAAGCTGATCAAGGACGAGTGGGAGATCGCCCAGCTGCAGGAGGCGATCGACGCGACCGTCCACGGCTTCGAGGACGTGGTGCGCGTGCTCCCGGCCGACCGCGCGGTCAAGGAGCGGCTACTCGAGGGCGTCTTCGGCCTGCGGGCGCGGCACGACGGCAACGACGTCGGCTACGGCTCGATCGTCGGCGCGGGCGCCCACGCGACGATCCTCCACTGGGTGCGCAACACCGGCACGACCAAGCCGGGCGAGCTGCTCCTGATGGACATGGGAGTCGAGGGCAACCACTTCTACACCGCCGACGTCACCCGCACGGTGCCGGTGTCCGGGCAGTTCACGCCGCTGCAGCGCCAGGTCTACGACATCGTCCACGCCGCGCAGCAGGCCGGCATCGACTTCATCCGGCCGGGCGTCCTCTACAAGGACATCCACCGGACCTGCATGCGCGTGCTCGCCGAGGGCCTGCACGACCTGGGCCTGCTCCCGGTCTCGGTCGACGAGGCGATGAGCGAGGAGAGCACGATCTACCGCCGGTGGACGCTGCACAGCTTCGGCCACATGCTCGGCATCGACGTGCACGACTGCTCGAAGGCGCGCAACGACAACTACCGCGACGGCACGATCGCCGAGGGCTATGTGCTGACCGTCGAGCCGGGCCTCTACTTCCAACCGGAAGACGACCTGGTGCCCGAGGAGCTGCGCGGCATCGGCGTCCGCATCGAGGACGACGTGCTGGTCACGGCCGACGGCTGCCGCAACCTGTCGGCCGGGCTGCCGCGCTCGTCGGCCGAGGTCGAACAGTGGATGGCCGCGCAGCGCTCGGCGGGCCCGCGCCTGCCCGCCTAGGAGTTCTCCGGCCCGGTCAGCACCGGCGCAGCCATCGCCCGGGGCCAGCTCGAAGCAGGCCCCGGGCCGGCCAGCCGAAGGACGAGCTCGACCGCGACCGGGTGAACTGATAACGTCGGCGGCGGCGTGACCCACGCCCAACCTCCAGCGACCGTCCCCGCAGCACGGTCTTCGGGCGGCCCGTTTTCGGGCGCTCAGCTCTTCGGAGGCAAAGGGATTCTTCGTCTCGGGTCGCTGTCCTCGTTCGCATGTTCCGGACGCTCTGATCGCGCGGGGATCGACGTGTGGAACAAGCGGAGGCCCAGCATGACAGCCAACCGGAGATTCAAGCGCCGGGTGCGTGCCCGCGCCGCCAAGACCGGCGAGTCCTACGCGGCTGCCCTGCGGCACTTCCGCACGACTCCGCGAGGAGAACCGATGCCGAAGAACCTGCGACTGTCGGTCGCCCAACTCGAGATCCAGCCCGACCCGGGCGACACCGCCGCGGTGCGCGACCGCGGCGAGCAGATCCGCCACCTCATGCGGGAGGCCCACGCCGCCCGGGCCCGCCTGTTGCACCTGCCCGAGGGCGCGCTGGCCTGCCCGAGTAAGCGGGTCATGTCGAGCACCGGTCCCGACACCATCGGCCCGGCCGACTGGGGCCGCGCCGACTGGCCGACGCTGGCCGCCGAGCTTCGGGCGATCGCGGTGCTGGCCGGGGAGTTGCGGCTGTGGACCGTGCTCGGGTCGATCCACCCGCTCACCCCGCCCCGGCGGCCGCACCTCAGCCTCTACGTGATCTCGGACGAGGGGCGGATCGCGACCCGCTACGACGAACGGTTGCTCTCCAACACGAAGGTCAGCCACATGTATACGCCGGGTTCGGAGCCGGTCACGTTCAGCGTGGACGGCGTACGGTTCGGCTGCGCTCTGGGCATGGAGGTCGCCTTCCCCGAGGTGTTCCTGGAATACGAGCGCCTCGACGTCGACTGCGTGCTCTTCTCCACCCACGGCCCCGGCACGCCGTTGAACAACGGGCCGTTCGCCCTGCAGGCCCAGGCCCTGGCCGCGGCCAACGGCTACTGGGTCAGCTACTCCGGCACCGCGCAGGACGCCCCGAACGCGTCCGCCGGGGTGATCTCCCCGCACGGTGACTGGCTCACCCGGTGCCCGGCCGATCCGCTCACCGCCCTGGCCACCACCGACCTGGATCTCGACGCCGAGAACCACGGCCGACCGTGGCGCCGGGTGGCCCGCAGCGGCCTGTACACCCGCTATCAGGCCCCGAACGACCCGAGAAGCCTCGACCGGGCCGGCCTCTGACCCCGGAGACGGGGTCGTGGCCAGTGGTCTGGCAAGGCGGTTGGCAAGGCACCGGCGCGACCATGACCCGAGGTCTACATGAGACCGGATCACGGGATGGATCGGAGAAATCATGGCCGCCAGAACTGTCAAGCGCGTGGTCGCCGGGCTCCTTGGTACGGCGATCGCCACCCTCGCCGCCGCCACACCGGCCAACGCGGCGTACTCGTACGAGTGGGATAACGGGGTTGCCGTCGGCGGGCTGGGATCGGAACAGTCCTATTGCGTCACAACCAAGTATTCGGAGGTGTGTATCCAGCCGTACGGGGACCGGATCTTCGTGATGGATCTGTCGAGTGCCGACAGCGCCTCGGCGGTCGCCCGCTGGTTCACCAGTTACGGCCGCTGGGGCACCTGCCGGAACTCTCTTGGCGCCGGGCACTGGGCGGTGTGCAACAAAGACTTCAAGGAAGGCTACTGGTTGACCGCCCGGGCCACGCAGTACGACGGCGACACCCAGGACTGGAAGGGACCCGAGTCGGGAGACCTAAACGTCCTCATGTGACGAGACCAGAAGGATGGCGGCCCTGGTCAGCCGGCCAGGGCCGCTTGCCGGGAGTGGTCGGAATATCCGGCGATCAGCGGTCCCACGTCGAGGATGAGCGCGACCTCGCCGCTGCCGAGGATCGTCGAGCCGCTGATGCATTTCACCCGGCTGAACAGCACCCCCAGCGGCTTGATCACCGTCTGCAGTTCGCCCAGCAGGCTGTCCACGACCAGGCCCGTACGCGCGCCGGACTGCTCGACGATCACCACGTTCTGCCGCCGGGCCGGTTCGCCGGGCACCCCGAAGAGCTGCCGCATCCGGATGAACGGCAGCACCTCGCCGCGCAGGTTCATGCAGTCGCGGCCCTGGGGTCCGGGCGGCAGTTCGACGCATTCGATGACCCGGTCGAGCGGCACGATGAACGACGAGTCGCCGACCCCGACCAGGAACCCGTCGATGATCGCCAGGGTGAGCGGCAGCCGGATGCGGATCGTGGTGCCGACCCCGCGGCCGGTCTCGACCTCGATCGAGCCGCGCAGGGCGGTCACGTTCCGCTTGACCACGTCCATGCCGACGCCCCGGCCGGACAGGTTGGAGATCTTGTCGGCGGTCGAGAAGCCCGGCTCGAAGATGAGGTTGTAGACCTCGGGGTCGGTCAGCGGGGTTCCCGGCGCGACCAGCTCGCGTTCGATCGCCTTGGCCAGGATCCGGTCGCGGTCGAGACCGCGGCCGTCGTCGGCCACCTCGATGACGATGTTCCCGGCGTCGTGGTACGCGTTGAGCCGCAGCGTGCCCTGCTCGTTCTTCCCGTGTTTGCGCCGCTCGCCGCCCGGTTCGATCCCGTGGTCCAGGGAGTTCCGCACGAGGTGCAGCAGCGGGTCGCTGATCCGCTCGACCAGCGCCTTGTCCATTTCGGCGTCCCCACCGGTGATGACCAGCGAGACGTCCTTGCCGAGTTCCAGGCAGACGTCGCGGACCACCCGTTCGAACCGGCGCAGGGTCGTACCGATGGGAACCATGCGCAGCGACAGCGCGCTGTGCCGCACCTCGTCGACCAGGCGCATGACCTCGGCCCGGGCCTCGGCCGCCCGTTCGGCGCCGGCCGAGCCCGGGGCGCCGGTGCTCGACTGGGCGATGACCAGCTCGCCGACCAGGTCGATCAGCTTGTCGAGGCGGGCCGCGTCGATCCGGATGGTCTGGGTGTCGTGGGAGCGGGTCTCGGTCGTCCGCCGCTGCCGGGTCAGTGCGGCGTCCACGATGGCCTTCGGCGCGAGGCCCTGTTCGACCAGGATCTCGCCGATCGGCACCGGCTGCTTGTTCTCGCGGACCGCGCGTTCCTGCTGGATGCGCAGCGCCTCGGCCATTTCCAGTTCGGTGACCGCGCCGCTGGTGACCAGCACGTCGCCGATCCGGTCGTTCTCCGGCATCGCCTTGATCGCGCGGACGTAGGCGTCGTGCTGGCTCGGGGCCGGGACGATGCGGATGTCGCTGTCCTCGCGGACGAAGTCGAAGACCGACTCGATCTCGTTCTTGGGCACCGCGGTGACCAGTTCGACCTCGAAGCCCAGGTAGCAGGACTCGGGGTCCATCTCGTCGGCCGGCGGCAGCGCGGAGGTGTCGACGGCGACCGAGGTCAGGTCGCCGAGGCTGCCGAGGTAGCGCAGGAACGACAGCGGGTCCATGCCGTTACGCAGGCAGTCCTCGCCGAAGTGGAGCGTCAGCAGCCAGGCCCGCTCCGACCTCACGGGCTCGGCGGCGGCCGGGGCGGCCAGATCGGGCGGAGACGACGACAGGTAGGGCTCGAGGCCCGACAAGAGACGCGCGCTGTCCGCGGTCAGCGAAGCCGGCGGTTCAAGGTCCCCGCCGGCGAGGGACGAGATCATCGCCGAGATGTGATCGGCGCACGGCAGCAGCGCGCTGACCAGTTCCGGGACGACCGGCAGCACTCCGTCCCGCACGGAACCCAGCACGGTCTCGACGACGTGCGTGAACTCGACCAGGTGCCGCAGCCCGAACAGCCCCGACGACCCCTTCAACGTGTGCGCCGCCCGGAACACCGCGTTGACCGTCTCCGACCCGGCCGGCTGCCCCTCCAGCTCGAGCAGCCCCTCCTCCAGCTCCTGCACCAGGTCGCGGGCCTCGGTCACGAACATGTCGAGCGCCTCGCGCATGTCGTTGTCGAGCGCCATCAGAGCACCAGACCGGTCAGGGTCAGAACCTCGGCGACGGCCGGGCTGGGATCGGAGAACTCGACCGGCACGTGCAGCCGCGCGGCCTCCTCCCGGGCCAGGAGCAGAACCTGAAGACCGGCGGTGTCCAGGTCCGGGATTCCGGACAGCTCTATCCGTACGCCCGGGGAGTCCCGTAAAGCGGCCAGCAACGTCTCCCGGTGCGAGGCCGCCGTCACGATGGTCAGCTCGTCGTCGACGGCGACCCGCCGCAGGGGCACGGGAGAAGTCATGGTTGCACCAGCTTCGCCACCGCGCTGAGCATCTGCTCGGGCTGGAACGGCTTGGTCACCCACGCCTTCGCGCCGGCCGCCTGGGCCTGCCGCTTCTTGTCCTCCTGCGACTCGGTCGTCAGCATGATGATCGGCGTGAACTTGTAGGCGGGCAGCTTCTTGGCCTCGGACACGAACGTGATGCCGTCCATGTTGGGCATGTTGACGTCGGAGATGATCAGGTGGACGCGCTGCCCGTTGAGCTTGGTCAGCGCGTCCTTGCCGTCCACGCCCGTGATCACGTCGTAGCCGGCGCCCTTGAGCGCGATGCTCACGACCTGTCGGACCGACGCGGAGTCGTCCACGATCAGAATGGTCTTGCCCATGGTCGTCTCCTAGAAGAACGTGATTTCGGATGCGGACACCTCGGCGGCCGACCCGGAACTGTGTGTCTGGTGCTCCTCGGCCATCGTGTATTTCGACGAGAGCTCCTCGAGCAGCCCGCGGGCGTCGAGCGGCGTACGGCCGGCCGCGGCGGACGCCGCGACCTGCGGGAACCGGTCGATGTTGTCCCGCAGATGCTCGAGCATCTGGTTGACGCGGTCCTGGAACTGCAGGTTGACGATCGATTCGCTGATCTCGCCGCGGATGCCGACCGCGGCCGACTCCAGCTGCTGCGAGTTCTCCCGCATGCGCGACAGCATCGTCATCAGGTCGTCGAGCACGGCCTGCACCTCGCCGTTGGCGTGGGCGACCGCGTTGTCCTCGCGTTCGGCGCTCTCCTCGGCGTTGCTCAGCACCCCGGTGATGGCCTGAGCCACCCGGTCGACCTTCTCGACCATGCGCTCGCTGGTGTTCTGCGACCGGTCGGCGAGCTGGCGGACCTCCAGCGCGACGACCCCGAACGCGGCACCGACCGTACCCACCCGCTGGGCCTCGATCGCCGCGTTGAGGGCGAGCAGGTTGGTCTGGGCGGCGATGCGGGTGACCTCGCCCGACATCTGCCGCAACTCCTCGTTGAGGCTGAGCAGCGAGTGCAGCTCCTCGAGGGCCTGCCGCTTCACCGTCAGCGCCTGGTCGAGCGTGCCGACCACGTCGCCCAGGCGCTCCCGGCTGCGGTCGAACGCGCCGCCCGTACCCGGATCGAGCGCGCCGGACGACGTGGTCAGCACCGAGTCGAGGTTCTCGACGATGCCGGCGAACGTCTCGGTGAGGCGCCCGACCGCGGTTTCCATCTGGTCGCGCGACGAGTCGATCTGCCCCGCCCACACCGGCGCGACCGCGTCGGCGAACTCGGTGACACTCTCCGCGTACTGATCGCGTCGCACCGGCGGGGCGACGACGAGTGGACTGCTCCGGCGGCCCCGCACCAGATAGCCTGCGCCGAAGCCCAGCGCCAGCGCGATTACCGCGACGACCAGTTCAACCATGCTGGTTGATCACCTCCGCGATCTGTAGAAGCGGGGACTCACGGTCGACCGCGCCGAGCGCGACCGCCTCCCGGGGCATTCCGTGCACCACGCAGGTCGCCTCGTCCTGGGCGACCGTGTAGGCGCCGGCCTTGTGCATCTCGAGCAGACCGCGGGCGCCGTCGTCACCCATCCCGGTCATGATCACGCCGAGCGCGGCCGGCCCGGCCACCTTGGCGACCGACCGGAACAACACGTCGACCGAGGGCCGGTGCCGGTTGACCGGCGGGCCGTCGAAGACGCGTACGCGGTAGTGGTTGTCCGGCCGGACGACCTCCAGGTGCCGGCCGCCCGGCGCGACCAGCACGTGACCGGGCACGACCGGGTCGCCGTCCTGGGCCTCGGACACCCGGACCCGGCACATGGTGTCGAGGCGGGCGGCGAACGCGGCGGTGAACTTCTCCGGCATGTGCTGCACCACGACCACGCCGGTCCCGCTCGGCAGCAGCGCGGGCAGCACCTTCTCGAGCGCCTGGGTTCCGCCGGTCGAGGTGCCGATCGCAACGAGGCGGTCCTGCGTCGTGGCCGGCCGGATCGGGGCCGCCGGCGCCGTCGTGGTCCGGCCCGGCAACGCGGCTCCGGCCATTGCCGGGACCGGTTTCGCCGTACGCCGCTGGCCCGCGGCCGCCGCCGCCCGCACCGCCGACACGATGTCGGCGCTGTCATCCTCGATGAATCTCTTCAGTCCCGTCTCCGGCTTGGCGATGACCGCGACCGCCCCGGCGGCCAGCGCCTCCAGCGAGATGTCGGCGTTGCGCTGAGTCAGCGTCGAGCAGATGACGACCGGCGTCGGGCGGACCGACATGATCTTCTTGAGGAACGTGAGCCCGTCCATCCGCGGCATCTCGAGGTCGAGCACCACCACGTCGGGCCAGGCCTTGTTCATGTGCTCCATGGCGAAGATCGGGTCGGGCACCGCGCCGATCACCTCGATGCCCGGGCTCTCCCGCAGGCGGCCCGACAGCACCTGCCGGACGACCGCCGAGTCGTCCACGATCAGCACCCCGATGCGCTCACTCATGCTGAAGCCCGGCCCGGGATGCCGACCGAGCGCACCCAGACCGCCCCGGTCGCGATTTCGAAGATCAGGCGGCGGGGACCGACACCGCCGAGGTTGCGGGAGCTGAGGATGAAGCCGTGGCGCTCCAGCAGTTCCCGCCCCGAGTTGATGTTGCGGCCTGCCACGTCGAGCGCCGACGGGCGGCTCAGGTGCGGGAACTGCTCGCTGCCACCGAACATCTTCACCTCGTACTCGGAAACCGCGGTGCCGGTCCGGCGCATGTCCCGCAGGAAGAGGGCGACGGCGCCGTCCGCGTAGCGGGCGTCCGGCGACCCCTCGAGATGGGCGTGGCGCGCCGGGAGCATGTAGTGGCACATGCCGCCGATCCGCCGGGCCGGATGCCAGGCGGTGATCGACACGCACGAGCCGAGCACGGTGTGGATCCGGGAGCCGTCGTCGCCGAACCAGTAGTCGCCGGGGTGCAGGAAGATGTCGGTCACGACTCGTCCAGCCGGTAGATCGACGGCTCGACCATGCGCAGCCGCGACGGGATCGAGTTGAGCGACTCCGAGCTGCCGATGATCAGGTGACCGCCCGGGACCAGCCGCTCGACCAGTCGCGGCACCAGGTCGCGCTTGGTGTCGATGTCGAAATAGATCATCACGTTGCGCAGCATGATCACGTCGAACCGGCCCAGCTGCCGGAAGTCCCCGATCAGGTTGAGGCAGTGGAACTGCACACGGGACCGCAGCTCGCGGGTCACGGTCATCAGCCCCTCGTATTCCTCGCGGCCTCGGAGGCCGAACCGGCGCAGCAGCGGCCGGGGGATCCGCTCGGCCGCCGCGACCGGGTAGAGCCCGGCCCGCGCGCCCTCGACGACCCGGGTGGAGATGTCGGTGCCGACGATCTCCCACGAACCGCTCGGCAGCGTGTCGGCGAGCACCATGGCGGCCGTGTACGCCTCCTCCCCGGTCGAACTGGCCGCGCTCCAGAGCCGGAACAGCCGCCCGGCCGGCTGTTTCGGGAGCACCTCGCGCC
This sequence comes from Actinoplanes sp. NPDC051411, assembly GCF_040682075.1. NCBI lineage: Bacteria > Bacillati > Actinomycetota > Actinomycetes > Micromonosporales > Micromonosporaceae > Actinoplanes > Actinoplanes sp. NPDC051411. Next base: position 180,044 of record NZ_JBFBAD010000004.1, read on the forward strand.
GCAGGTACTCGAAGTGCTGCGCCTCGCGGAAGAAGAACGTCTCGTTGGTCGTCAGCAGGTTGATCATCTGGTGCAGCTCGACCTCGTTGCCGCGCTCGCGCAGCAGGCGCACGTACTCGCCGTAGCCGCCGAGGCCGAGCGCCCGGATCCGCTTGTCGAGCCGGCTCGACACCAGGGCCTCCTTGCCCGGTGCGAGCCGGATGCCGGTGTGGTCGTGCAGCACCCCGGTGATGTATTCGAAGTCGGCCCGGGAGATCGTCCGCGGGGCCAGGTCGGGGGCGGTCACGGCGGCTCGGACCCGACCGGGACGCCACCGCCCTCCGTCGGAGCCGACTCCTGGGCAAGGTCGCTGAGCCGCACCATGTCACTGATCGACAGGACGTGGCTGATGTCCAGCAGGATGAGGAAGTCGTCATCCCGGCGCGCCATGCCACTGATGTAGTCGGCCCGGATCCCGGCCCCGAACGCGGGCGCCGGCTCGATGTCGCTCGGCGCGAGCGTGACGACCTTGGTCGCGGAGTCGACCAGGATGCCGATGTCCTGCCCGTCGGCCAGCCCTTTGCCGTCGCCGTCCAGATCGGCCATCTCGGCCAGCGCCGGATCCTGAATGTGCACGATGATGATGCTGGTGCGACGGCCGATCACCGTGCTGCCGCGGGCGAACCGGATCGCGATGTCGATGACCGGCACCGCCCGGCCCCGCAGGTTGATCACGCCGCGGATGAAGTCAGGCATCATCGGCACCACGGTCAACGGGCGGTACTCGATGATCTCCGTGACGTGGAAGATGTCGAGGGCGTACGCCTCCCCGTTGAGCGTGAACGTGAGGTACCGACCGGCCTCGGTAACCGTACTCATCGGTGGCCCCCTCTCCCCGCGCCGTTTCATTCGATCAGATTGTTCGGGGCGCTGCCGAGAATCGACAAAGTTCCGGCATATCCCGATCGGCGCGTCGATAAGCTGGCCTGGTCGCGGCGGGGGTGCCCGGCAGTTCAGTTCCGCTTCTGTTCGGTAAAGGAAGTGTCTTCCCATGACAGATTCGGCGGAAGCACGCCATCACGGCCGATCCGGGTTCCGCGACCTGCCGGTCGCCTGGAAACTACGCGGACTGGCGAGCGTCGTCTGCGTATTGCTGATCGCGGTGGGGCTGGTGGGAATCATCCAGCTCGGCAGCACCCAGGATCGGCTCTCCCACCTCTACAACCGCAACCTGCACGATGTGCGGCTGCTCGGTGAGGTCGCCACCGACTACAAGGACGTCCGGCTGCAGATGCGCGCGGTCGCCCTGGCCGGCAGCACCGAGATCGACACCGCGCTGACCGCCCTCGACTCGTCCATCACGACGCTGGACCAAGCGTGGGGGACGTTCTCAACGGGCGCTTCCACGGACGCCGATCAGCAGGCATTCGTGAGCGCGTGGGCAACCTACAAGAAATTGGCGACCGACAAACTCCGGCCGCTCGCCGTAGCGAATCGGATCCCCGAATTCAACCAGGTCATCAGCACGCAGGTAAATCCGGTGGCCACGGCGATCGACGCCGCGCTGACCAATCTCGTCGAAAAGGACGACACCGCGGCCAAGGCCTCATTGGACTCGTCCGCCAGTGCCTACTCGAAGGCGCGAACCATCCTGATCGTCCTCATTGTCATCGCGCTGCTGCTCACGTTCGGGCTCGTGCAGTTCATCACCCGCTCGATCGCCGGGCCGCTGCGCGACACCGTCACCGTGCTCACCGCGCTCGCCCAGGGCCGGCTCGACCAGCGGGTGCGCGTCAGCGCCCGGGACGAGGTGGGCCGGATGGGCACCGCCCTCAACAGCGCCCTCGCCCGCCTCGGCGAGACGGTCAGCACGGTCGTCGAGTCGGCGTCCCAGCTCAACAGCGCGTCGCTGCAGATCAGCGGCGCCTCGCAGAGCTTGTCCCAGGCCGCGACCGAGCAGGCGGCGAGCGTCGAGGAGACGACCGCGAGCGTCGAGCAGATGACCGCCGGCATCAGCCAGAACAGCGACAACGCCCGGGCCACCGAGGGCATCGCCGCGACCACGGCGGCCGAGGCCCAGGAGGGCGGCGACGCGGTTACCCGTACGGTGACCGCGATGAAGGAGATCACCAGCAAGATCGGGATCATCGACGACATCGCGTTCCAGACCAACATGCTCGCCCTCAACGCGACGATCGAGGCAGCGCGGGCGGGCGAGCACGGCAAGGGCTTCGCGGTCGTCGCGTCGGAGGTCGGCAAGCTGGCCGAACGCAGCCAGATCGCGGCCCAGGAGATCAGCGAACTGGCGGCCGGAAGCGTGCAGACCGCGGAACGGGCCGGCGACCTGCTGTCCACCATGATTCCGAGCATCATCCGGACGTCCGACCTGGTGCAGGAGATCGCGGCGGCGAGCGGGGAGCAGTCGACCGGCGTACGCCAGATCAACATCGCGATGACCCAGATCGGCAAGGTCACCGAGCAGACCGCGTCGTCGAGCGAGGAACTGGCGGCCACCGCGCAGGAGATGTCGGCCCAGACCGCGCAGCTCACGGCCCTGATGGACTTCTTCCACACCGGAGGGTCGCACCGGCCGTCGGTCGCCCGCACGCCGGAGCCGGCCAACTCGCGCGGCGGCTGGGGCAACGAGGCCTACCGCAGCGGGTGGGACCGCGGCAGCTCGTTCAACGAGAACTCGACGCCGCCCGCGCTGAGCGCGGCCGGCCCCCAGAACGCCGACCTGGAAGCGAAATTCGACCGCTTCTAGAACAATGGCCGGGTGACTTGGCGACCGGCGGTCCGAGTGGTCTGCGTCGACGACCGACATCGTGTGCTGTTGATGTGCTGGCGCGATCCGGCCGACGGCCATCTGGTCTGGGAGCCACCCGGCGGCGGCATCGAGGACGGCGAAAGCCCGATCGACACCGCCCGCCGCGAGCTCACCGAGGAGACCGGCCTGCCCGGGTCGGCGGTCCGCGAGCGCGCGGTGCCGGTCCACCGCCACATCCAGTGGAACGGCAGGCTCTACGACGGCGAGGAAGAGTTCTTCCTCGCCGTCTTCGACGAAACGCCGGCCATCGGCCGCGAGGGCCTCACGGATTACGAGTCGGAGTGGCTCGTGGAGCACGCCTGGTTCCCGTGGAAGGAACTCCCGGAGGGCGTCGAGCCACCCGAACTGCTCGACGCCCTGTCCCGGCTCGCCCCGGCCGGCCCCTGGGCAACCTGACCACCCGCCCCGGCTATGCGGCCGGCGCCGCTGGGTGATCCGACACGTGGCGGCCGGCCAGCCCGTAGGCCACGGCCAGCGCCCTCGCACTCGGGTCAGGCGCGGGAGGAGGCGACCGTCCGCCCGTACTCGGTCTCCGGGAAGCGCGCGAGCGCCTCCCGCACCGAGGCCTCGTCGAAGTTGGCGCCGAACAGCTCGGTGCCCGGCTGCATCCGCACGCCCGCCGCCAGCGGCCCGGCGATCACCGGATCGAAACCGAGCGCGTCGACCAGACGAGCAACCTCCTCGGCTGCGGAGGGCTCGCCGGCGATGGCGATCGCCTTGCGCCCCGGCGTGCCCGGCGGCGACGCCGAGCCGTCAAGATCGTGGTAGCCCATGTGGTTGAAGCCCTTCACGACCCGTGACTCCGGCAGGAACGACTGCACGATCTCGCTCGACGACGTACGCGGATCGGTGAGGTCGTCGCGGATGCCGTCGATCTCCCACCAGTAGTTCATGGCGTCGACGACCAGCTTGCCCCGCAACTGCTCGACCGGCAGCTCCGTGTACTTGCCGAGCGGCAGCGCCAGCACCACGATGTCCGCCTCCGCGGCGGCCGACTCGGCGGTCGCCGCGGTCGCGCCGGGCGCCAGCACCGACACGATCAGCGCGATCTTCTGCGGGTCGCCGGAGCCGGCGATCAGCACCCGATAGCCGGCCGCGACCGCCAGCCGGGCCAGCACGGTGCCGACCTTGCCCGCTCCGAGGATGCCGAGGGTGGTCATGACGCGGCGATCTCTCGAACCATGGGCATGACCTTCTCACCGAAGAGCTCGACGTTGCGCATCCGGGCGTCGACCGACTGGGCGCCGGCGGTGTAGATCATGTCGAAGCGGCCGACGCCGAGCGTCTTGACCGCCTGGCCGATGCGGCGGCCGACGGTGTCCGGCGAGCCGACGTAGAGCGAGCCGTTCACGATCTCGGACTCGAACTCGGAGCGGCGCAGGGGCGGCCAGCCGCGCAGGGCGCCGATCCGGTCGCGCTGCACCTTGTACGCCGGGTAGAACGCTTCCTTCGCCTCCTCGTCGGTGTCGGCGACGAAGCCGGGCGAGTGCATGCCGACCGGGTGGGCGACCGTGCCGAGCTGCTCGGCGGCCCGCTGGTACAGATCGACGTAAGGTGCGAATCGGTCGGCGGGACCACCGATGATCGCGAGCATGAGGGGCAGACCGTGCCGGGCGGTGCGGACCACCGACTGTGGCGAGCCGCCGACTCCGACCCAGGTGGTGAGCCGGCCCGACTCGGTGTGCGGGAAGACGGACGCGTTTTCCAGAGACGGCCGCGTGGTTCCACTCCACGTCACCGGCTTCTCGTCGAGCAGCTTGACGAACAGGTCGAGCTTCTCCTCGAAGAGCACGTCGTAGTCCGACAGGTCGTAGCCGAACAGCGGGAACGACTCGGTGAACGAGCCCCGCCCGAGGATCGCCTCGGCGCGGCCGTTGGACAGCGCGTCGACGGTGGCGAAGCGCTGGAAGACCCGGACCGGGTCGTCCGAGCTGAGCACGGTGACGCCGGACGCCAGCCGGATGCGCGACGTGCGGGAGGCGATGCCGGCCAGGACGGTCTCGGGCGTGGTGATCGAGTATTCGGGGCGGTGGTGCTCGCCCAGCGCGATCACGTCGATGCCGAGCTGGTCGGCCAGCACGGCCTCGTCGACGACCTGCCGGATCGCGACGGCGTGCGAGACGGGTGCGCCGGAGCTGTCGACCGGCACGTCACCGAAGGTGTCGAGCCCGATCTGGAGGTCGGCCATGGTTATCTCCCCGGTGGTGATTGACGTGTCAATTACAACTGCCCGCGTCAACCACGAGAGGCGAGGCGAAATTCCGCTATGGGAGATCGGCCACAAAGACCGGGACCGAGCGCGGCGGCACGGTGAGGACGCCGTCGGAGGAGGCCGAAGCGGTACGCAGCAGCGGGTCGGCCGAGGCGGTCAGCTCGGGATGCAGACGAAGGCCCAGACCGGCCAGCGAAGGCACCACCTGCGACGACACCGAGTCGGTGGCGTTGAAGACCACGACCAGCGTGCCCCACTGGGTGTCGAGGCCGGTGCCGTCCAGGCACATCACGATCACGCCCGGGGTCTCCCCCGGCCCACCCAGCGGGAAGGACAGCCGCCGCTGCACCTCGTCGCCGGTCGGCAGCCCGAACACCGGCGACGAGCGGCGGATGCGCAGCATCTCGCGGTAGCGCTCGGCGGTCATCGCCACCAGCTCGGCCGACGGCACCAGGGCCGGGTCGGCGAGCAGCGGCCGGGCCCACGGCCAGCGGCCCTCGTTGTCGGAGGCCGGGGGCAGGCCGAGGCCGAACCCGTTGCCGGCCGCCGGGTCCCAGCGGATCGCGTTGAACCAGTCGCCGGAGTCGAACGAGTTGCGGTCGAGCGACTTCGAGCGCAGCCGCTCGCTGCCCAGGGCCATGAAGCCGACGGCCTGGCCGAGCACGATCAGCGACAGCGCGAGCACCTGCATGCGGGCCCGCTCGACGGGCGGGGTGCCGGCCGGCAGCTTGAACGCGAGAGCGTCGTAGAGGATCTCGTTGTCGTGGGCGTCGACGTAGTTGACCGCCTCGGCCGGGGCCAGCGCGTAGCCGCTCGGCGAGCCGTTGAAGTCGATCTGGGCGCCGCTCTGCTCGTGGCCGGTGTGGGTGACGAACCGGTAGGTCGCCAGCGCCCCGGACAGCCCGACCTTGATGCGGTCGTGAACCACCAGCGGGGTGCGTGACCCGAGCCCGGTCGCGAAGCCCTGATCGGTCGGGTCGTCGCCGAACGAGCCGCCGCCGCGGGCCGCGTCGCGCAGCCGGTCGTTGAACGTGCCGACGCCGGTGCCGGCCATGTTGACCTGGGTCGCCTGGGCGAAGCGGGCGTCGTAGGCCACCTCGCCGAAGTTCCACCCTTCGCCGTAGACGTAGACCTCGCGGCCGTCCACGCCGTGCTCGAACCGGGTGAGCCGGTCGAGCCCGACCCGCACCTCGAGGATGTTGGACCGCGGGTGGTGGCCCATCAGGTCGAACCGGAAGCCGTCGACCTTGTAGTCGCGGGCCCAGGTCAGCACCGAGTCGATGACCAGGCGGCTCATCATCATGTGCTCGGTCGCGGTGCCCGGGCAGCAGGTCGACTCGGCGGGCGTGCCGTCGGCCAGCAGGCGGTGGTAATAGCCGGGGACGACGCGGTCGAGGACGCTGAACTTCTCGAGCCCGACGCCCATGGTGTGGTTGTAGACGACGTCCATGACGACGCGCAGGCCGGCCTCGTTGAGCGCGGCCACCATGGCCCGGAACTCGCGGATGCGGGAGCCGCCGGCCGGGTCGACCGCGAAGCTGCCCTCGGGCGCGGTGTAGTGCCACGGGTCGTAGCCCCAGTTGAAGCCGTCCCGATCGGCGACTTCGGCCACGGCCCGCTGCTGCTCATCGGAAGACGGTGGCAACGAGGTCAGCTCGCACCGGGGAGACGCCTGGTCGGCCCGCCGGTCGGGCACGGTCGCGAAGTCGAACGCGGGCAGCAGGTGCAGGTGGGTCAGCCCGGCGTCGGCCAGCGAGCGCAGGTGCCGCATGCTGTCGGCCTCGGGCCGGGTGAACGCCGCGTAGGTCCCGCGCTCCTGCGGCGGCAGCGAGCCGTCGAAGATCGAGAACTCGCGCACCGACACCTCGGCGATCTGCATGCGGGCGGGCGCGACCGACGGCGGTTTGGCCAGCGATTCCCAGCCCGGCGGCATCAGCGCCGGATCGTTGAGGTCGACCAGCAGGCTGTGGGTCGAGTCGACGGCGAGTCCGAGCGAATAGGGGTCGGTCACGCTGGTCGTGACCACCCGCTGGGCGGCCGGGTGCCACACCTCGACCCGGAACCGGTAGTAACGCCCGAGCCACTTGCGCTTGCCGACCACCGACCAGACCCCGGTGACCGCGTCGCGGTCCATCGGAACCAGCCGGGGTTCCTCTCCGGGGGCACGCGACATCTCCAATTCGACCGTACGCGCGGTGGGCGCCCACACCGCGACCACCGGGCGGTCCTCGTCGTCGATCGTGACGCCCAGGTCGGCCTCGGACGCCTCGGCGTAGAGGTCGTCGAGCACGCCCGGCAGCTGGACCCCGGTGAGCGCGGTGAGGTGGCCCTCGGCGTCACGGCCGGCCACCAGCAACTGGCCGCGCAGCAGGTGACCCAGCGCGGCGTCGCCGAACTCCCGCACCGAGAACGCGCGGTAGGCCCGCAGGTGCGGGAACTTGCGGCTCTGGGCCTGGAAGAGTCCGCCCGGCCGCGGGGTGAGCGGGAGCGTGGTGTGCTCGCCGGTCAGTTCGTCGCCCGCCCGGCGCACCCCGTCGGACGAGCCGACCAGGGCGAACCCGCCGGCGCGGTCGGCCAGCTCGGGCGGCACCGCGATCGTCGTGCGGTCGAGGAAGACGGCGAGCGAGCGGGCCGGGTCGAGCTCGGGCCCGAGCGTGCGCAGGTCGGGGCGGACGGGCTCGACCGTGCCGGCGACCAGCCAGACCTCGCGAGTCACAGTCAGGTCGAGCCGCTGGTCGTCGGGCAGGTCCTTGGTGTCGCCGTGGTGCGCGACGAACCGCAGCCCCACGGCGTCGGGCTGGAGCGGGACCCGGAACACCGCCCCGAACGCGTCGAAGCCGGACGGGCCCAACGGCGTACGCCAAGGGGTTTTGGCCCGGGCGCCCTCCCAGACGTGCAGGCCCCACCCGCTGTAGTCGCCGTCGGGTCGCCGGAAATGGATGACGGCGAAGCCGCCGGTGCCACGAGAATCGGGTCTGGTTTCTGCCCGGGAGGTCGGACACTCCGAATAGATGGTGGAATCGCCGGGTTTGAGCCAGATCTCCGGGGTGGCTGCCGGATCGACGTGCCGGTCCTCGGCCCCATCCTTGACCCCGGCCCGATCGACCACGACAAAACCGACTTCTCGGGCGTCGTCGGCAAGCCGCACCCAGGCGAACCGGCCGCCGGCGTCCTCGCCCGCGAACGGGTGGCCGCCGGGGAAACCGGTGACCTGGTCAGGCGCGATGTCGCCCCAGGCGTGCAGCGACCAGGGCTCGTAGTCGTCGTCGGGCCGCAGATAGTGCACGACCAGCCATCGAGGCCGGCCCGGGGCAGTCGGTGGCGCGTCGGCCGATATCTCGATCGTGGTCACCGGGCCATCCTCGCACCGGGATCCGACGGTTTCCTCCGATAGCGATCAGCGCCTTGATCTGCGGTGACATCGAGTGGTCCGGGGGCGCTAGTCTGGTCGGCCTGTCCGAGCCACGGAGGAGCGGCGCGCCGGTGAAGGTCCTATTCCTGATCAACGATGCGTTCGGCATCGGGGGGACGGTCAAGACGACGTTCAACCTGGGCGAGGCGCTGGCCGAGCGCGGCCACGAGGTCGAGGTGCTGAGCACCGAACGCCGGCGCGACGTGCCGCACCTCACTGTGCCGCCCGCGGTCCGGCTGATGTCGCTGACCGAGGTCCGCCCGGACCACCCCGACCACGTCGCCGACGCGCCCGGCCGCGACCGCCCGGGCCGCCACTACCCGGCCGCCGACTTCAAGGCCTCGACCTACAACGCCTGGGTCGAGGGCCGTTACCGGCGCTACCTGGCCGGCACCGACGCCGACGTGGTCATCGCCACCCGGCCCGGCCTGATCGCCTACCTCGCGCGGCTCGCCCCGCCGCACCTGGTCCGCATCGGCCAGGAGCACCTGGTCCGCGGCCAGCACCGGGCCGCCCTGCGCAAGGAGATGCCGCGCCACCTGCGCCGCATCGACGCGTTCGTGACCGTCTCCCGGCGCGACGCCGAGGACTACCGCGCCAATGCCCGGCTCGGCCACACCCGCCTGCTGCACATCCCCAACAGCATCCCGGCACCCCGGGTCGCGCCCTCGCACGGCCGGGCCAAGCTGGTCGTCGCGGCCGGGCGCCTGGTCAAGAGCAAGCGCTACGACGTGCTGATCCGCGCGTTCGCCAAGGTGGTCGCCGAGCGGCCGGACTGGCAGCTGCGCATCTACGGCGACGGCGACCAGAAGAACGCGCTCCGCGCCCTCGTCCTCGAACTGGGCCTGCACAACCACGTCCGCATGATGGGCGGCTACATGCCGATCGAGCCGGAGTGGGCCAAGGGCGCGATCGCCGCGGTCTCGGCCGACCGGGAGCCGTTCGGCATGACGCTGGTCGAGGCGATGCGCTGCGGCGTGCCGGTGGTCAGCACGGACGCGCCGCACGGGCCGGGCGAGATCCTCACCGACGGCGTCGACGGCCTGCTCACCCCGGTCGGCGACCCCGGCGCGCTGGGCGACGCCCTGCTCCGCCTGATCAACGACGAGCCGCTCCGGCAGTCGATGGCGGCGGCCGCGCTGGCGAGTTCCACGCGCTACGACCCGGCGCCGATCGCCGAGCGGTACGAGCAGCTGTTCGAGGAGCTGGCGGCGGGCAAGAAGCGCCGCTGGTGGAGCCGGCCGGCCGAGCCGCTGACCGTGCTCGGGCCGGTCGCGTCGGCCGGAAAGCCGACCCTCGACTGGGACGGCGTGTCGCCGCTGCCGCCGGAGGTGGAGTGGAAGAAGCACTCCGAGACCGACTTCCAGCTCGTGCGGGAGGACGGCACCGAGCTGCAGGCCGGGCTGCGCGACACCCGGTGGCTGCTCGACAACCCCGCCGAGCAGCGCATCCAGCTGCCCTATCGGCGGCCGGACGGCACGCTCGGGGTGCGTGTCACCGATCGACCGGTCTATGCCGAGGTCGGACCGGTGCAGGCCGACGCCGACGGCGTACGGCTGGCCGGCCGATTGATCGGCGATGCCGCCACCGACGATGTCGCCCTGGTGGCGGTCTCGTCCGATTCTTCCGGCGAAAGCCGGGAATTTCCGCTTGAGCATGAAGCACGGACATTCCGGGCATTGATCCCGAGGCTTCCGACCGGAACCTGGTCCTTGAAGCTCCGGCTGGGCACCGAAGTGGTGCCGCTGGCCGGACTCCGCGACGACATAGTCGACAAAAGCCGCGCGTTCGTGCTTCCGGCCGCGACGATCGACGGAGTGACGCTTCAGCCGGTCTACCTCGCCGACAACACGTTCGCGGTGCGCGCCACGGCCTGACCCCGCCTTGCCCCGGCTTACAAGACGGACGTACGGTTTACGGGAAGCGTGAACCCAGAGTTAGGCCTGCCTAACCAGAGGACGCCGCCGAGCAATGCGAAAGACTGCTGAGGACTACTCACGGTCGCTGGGTGTGAAGGAGTTGACGTGGCCAGCCTCGACACCTTTGGTGCGAAGAGCGAGCTGCGCGTCGGTGACGCGAGCTACGAGATTTTCACGATCGACAAGGTCGAGGGGCACGACCGCCTGCCCTACTCCTTGAAGATCCTGCTGGAAAACCTGCTGCGGACGGAGGACGGCGCCAACATCACCGCCGACCACATCCGCGCGCTGGGCGGCTGGGACGAGACCGCCGACCCGAGCGTCGAGATCCAGTTCACCCCGGCGCGGGTGCTGATGCAGGACTTCACCGGCGTCCCCTGCGTGGTCGACCTGGCCACCATGCGCGAGGCCGTGAAGGAGTTGGGCGGCGACGCGACCAAGGTCAACCCGCTCGCCCCGGCCGAGCTGGTCATCGACCACTCGGTGATCGCCGACCTGTTCGGCCGCGAGGACGCGTTCGCCCGCAACGTCGAGCTCGAATACCAGCGCAACCGCGAGCGCTACCAGTTCCTGCGCTGGGGCCAGACCGCGTTCAACGAGTTCAAGGTCGTCCCCCCGGGCACCGGCATCGTGCACCAGGTCAACATCGAATACCTGGCCCGCACGATCATGGAACGCAACGGCCAGGCCTACCCGGACACGCTGGTCGGCACCGACTCGCACACCACGATGGTCAACGGCCTCGGCGTGCTGGGCTGGGGCGTCGGCGGCATCGAGGCCGAGGCCGCGATGCTCGGCCAGCCGGTCAGCATGCTGATCCCGCGGGTCGTCGGCTTCAAGCTGTCGGGCGAGATGCCGGCCGGCACCACCGCGACCGACCTCGTCCTCACGATCACCGAGATGCTCCGCGAGCACGGCGTGGTCAGCAAGTTCGTCGAGTTCTACGGCCCCGGCGTGAGCGCGGTGCCGCTGGCCAACCGGGCGACGATCGGCAACATGTCGCCGGAGTACGGCTCGACCGCGGCGATCTTCCCGATCGACGACGAGACGATCAAATACCTCAAGTTGACCGGGCGCAGCGAGCAGCAGGTCGCGCTGGTCGAGGCGTACGCGAGACGGCAGGGCCTGTGGCTCGACCCGGACGCCGAGCCGGCCTTCTCCGAGCGGCTCGAGCTCGACCTGTCGACGATCGTGCCGTCGCTGGCCGGCCCGAAGCGCCCGCAGGACCGCGTGCTCCTCTCCGAGGCGAAGCCGAAGTTCCGCGAGGCCCTGGTCAACTACGTGCAGCCCAACGGCCACGCCGACGAGGCCAGCGAGGAGTCGTTCCCGGCCTCCGACGCCCCGGCCAACGACGTCGACGACGACGCCGACAAGCCGCACCGGTTCGAGAGCGCCGCGAACGGATCCGAGGGCCGCGCGTCCAACCCGGTCCGGGTCACGGGCGACGACGGCGTCGAGTTCGAGCTCGACCACGGCTTCGTCGGCATCGCCGCGATCACGTCCTGCACCAACACGTCCAACCCGCAGGTCATGATCGGTGCGGCGCTGCTGGCCCGCAACGCGGTCGACCGCGGCCTGACCCGCAAGCCGTGGGTCAAGACGACGCTGGCGCCCGGCTCCAAGGTCGTCATGGACTACTACGACCGCGCCGGCCTCACGCCCTACCTCGACAAGCTCGGCTTCAACCTGGTCGGCTACGGCTGCACGACCTGCATCGGCAACTCGGGCCCGCTGCCCGAGGCGATCTCGGCCGCGGTCAACGAGAACGACCTCACCGCGGTCAGCGTGCTCTCCGGCAACCGCAACTTCGAGGGCCGCATCAACCCCGACATCAAGATGAACTACCTGGCGTCGCCGCCGCTCGTGGTGGCGTACGCGCTGGCCGGCACCATGGACCTCGACATCACCACCGAGCCGCTGGGGACCGGGTCGGACGGCAAGCCGGTCTACCTGAACGACATCTGGCCCAGCGCCAAGGAGATCGACGACGTCATCGCGGCGGCCATCGGCGCGACCGGGTTCAGCACCGCCTACTCGGACGTCTTCGCCGGTGACGAGCAGTGGCAGTCGCTGCCGACCCCTGCGGGCGACACCTTCGAATGGGCTCCCGACTCGACCTATGTGCGCAAGCCCCCTTACTTCGAGGGCATGCAGCCGTCCCCCTCGCCCGTGTCCGACATCTCGGGCGCCCGGGTGCTGGCCAAGCTGGGCGACTCGGTGACCACCGACCACATCTCGCCGGCCAGCTCGATCAAGGCCGACTCCCCGGCCGGCAAATACCTGGCCGAGCACGGCGTGCCGCGGCACGAGTTCAACTCGTACGGCTCCCGCCGGGGCAACCACGAGGTCATGATCCGGGGCACGTTCGCCAACATCCGGCTGCGTAACCAGCTGGTGCCCGGCGTCGAGGGTGGCTTCACGGTCAACCACCTGACCGGCGAGCAGACCACGATCTACGACGCCTCGGTGGCCTATCAGGAGGCCGGCGTCCCGCTGGTCATCCTGGCCGGCAAGGAATACGGTTCCGGCTCGTCGCGCGACTGGGCGGCCAAGGGCACCATGCTGCTGGGCGTCCGCGCGGTCATCGCCGAGAGCTACGAGCGCATCCACCGCTCCAACCTGATCGGCATGGGCGTGCTGCCGCTGCAGTTCCCGCCCAAGACCAACGCCGAGTCGCTCGGTCTCACCGGCACCGAGACCTTCACCATCACCGGCATCGAGGCGCTCAACGACGGCACCGACATCCCGGCGACGGTCAAGGTCCGCACCGACACCGGCGTCGAGTTCGACGCCGACGTCCGCATCGACACGCCCGGCGAGGCCGACTACTACCGGCACGGCGGCATCCTGCAGTTCGTTCTCCGCAAGATGCTCAACAGCTGACGCTTTCGCTTCGGATGGGGCCCGGCGCTGATCTCAGCGCCGGGCCCCGTCGCGTACGAGGTCCATGCGCGAGGTATAGCCGAGTTTCCGCAGGATGCGGGAGACATGGGTCTGCACGGTCCGGGGCGAGAGGAACAACTCGCTGGCGACCTCGGGGTTGGACTTGCCGGTGGCGACCAGCTCGGCCACCCGGCGTTCGGCGTCGGTCAAGGCCGCCCACCCCGACTCCGGGCGCTGGTCGAGGGTCCGGCTGCCCCGGCGGATGCCGAGCGGGCGCAGTCGCGCGTCCACCCGGCGTACGTCCCAGGTCGCACCCAGCGCGGCATAGCCGCGCACCGAGTCGTTGAACGCGGCCCGGGCCTGCTCGATCTGCCCGGACGCGGCCAGCCGCACCGCGGTCTCCTCGGTCGCGAAGGCCCGCATGAGGATCCAGCCGTGCACCTCGTAGACCCGCGCGATCGCCTGCAACGTTTCAGTGTCGTCGTCGAGCTGCGCCCGGCACAGCCGCGCGGCGGCCAGTTGCATGGCCAGCGCGTCGGGGCGCCGCGCGTCCTCGGCGGTGGCCTCGACGATCCGTTCCTCGAGGTCGCGGTCGTGCAGCTCGCGTGCGATCCGCATCAGCGCCGGCAGCCACATGTAGCGCTCCCGGTTTTCGAACTCGGCGTCCGAGCTGAGCCACGTGGTGAGCAGTTCGGCCGCCCGCCGCAGGTCCCGATCGGTGACCGCGCGCATGGCATCGGCCGCGATCAGATAGCCGGACCAGATGCGGACGTCGCCCGAGCCGATCGGGAAGCGCAGGCCCTCGGCGAGATGCCGCTCGGCCGGCGTCCACTCCTCGCGGTGCGCGTGCAGCATCGCGGCCAGCCCGTGGCGGCCGACGTTCAACGCGGCCGGCAACTCCTCCGGCATCCGGGCCAGATAGTCGAGCGCGATGTCCCAGCGGCCGAAGTCATAGCAGCCCATCGCCGCGGCCAGCAGCAGGGACGCGCCCCGGGCCACGCCGACCCGGGCGACGTGGTCGGGCACCTGCCGGGCGGCGACCTCGAACTCGTCGGCCCGGCCCAGGTTGTTGAGCGCGGCCAGCCGGTTGTTGAGCAGCCGCAGCCGCAGGTCAGGCGCCTCGTCGGCGGCCAGCCCGGCGAGCCCCGCGTCGAGGTGGGCGAGCGCCCGCAGCGGCTCCCGGTCGAGGTGGGCGAGCACGTGCCGGGCATAGCCGGCCGCCTCCGCGTCGCCGGCCGCCTCGGCCTCCCGCAGCGCCTGGTCGGCCTTCGCACGGCTGCCCTCCGGGTCGCCCCGGCGGAGCAGGATCTGCGCCTCGCGGCCCCGCAGCTGGGCCTGGACTCCGGGCCGCAGCAACGGGTCGGCCTGCCCTTCGACGACCAGACCGGCGGCGCGGTCGAGCTCGTTGTTGCGGGCCGCGATCGCTATCCGGGCTATCCAGGCGGTGCCGCGATGACCCGGGTCGGGGCTGTCCCGCAGCAGCGACTGGGCCAGGTCGTCGGCCCGTTCCTCCCGGCCGAGCGCGGTCAGGATGCGGATCAGCCGGGCCGACAGGGTCTCCCGGACGTCGGTCGGCAGCGCCGACGAGTCGAGGGCCGGCCCGAGCACCTCGGCCGCGACCTCGGGAGCCGCCCGCAGCACACCCTCGGGCAGCCGGGCCAGCCAGCGGCCGACCCAGGGCGCGCCGGGACCACCGGCCGCGCGCAGGTGCCCGGCGATCGTGTCGAACGCCGCACCCCGCTCGGCCAGCGCCTCGGCGAACTGGCGGTGCAGTGCCGAACGCAGCGAAGTGGACAGCTCGGAAGCCAGCGCCCGGCGGATCAGCCCGTGCCGGAACGTCAGCCGCCCGGGCTCGTCGGGGCGGCCCACCCGGTAGGCCCCGGTCTCGGTCTTGCCGCGCAGCCCCGAGCGGTAGGCCCCGGTCTCGTCGAGCAGGCCGGTGCGGTGCGCCTCGTCGAGGCTGTCGGCCAGCGCGGCCGGGCGCCGGCCGAGCACCGCGGCCAGCTCGTCGGCGTCGAACCGCTCGCCGAGCACCGCGGCCAGCCGCAGCAGGCTGCGGGTCTCCGGGGTGAGCGCGGCCAGCCGCCGGTCGATCGAACGGTCGCCGGCCAGATAGCGCGGGTTGCCGCCGGCGTCGGCCAGCTGGGCCTGGGTCGCCTCGCCCTTCGTCCGGACCAGCAGCTCGATGGCGGACGCCTCGTCGAGCGGGCCGAGATCGATCACGAGGGTGGCCTCGGCGCGCAACGCGTCGAGGTGGAGCGCACGCGGAACCGGTCCGGCCGACCCGATCAGCAGCAGAGGTAAGGTCCCGGTCGCCGCGGCAAGCCGATGCCAGATAGCCGACAGTGTCGGATCGGCATACTGAAGATCCTCGACCGCGACCGCCACCGGGCCCTTTTTCGCGGCCTCCAGAACCTTGTCGGCGCCCCCCAGCGCCGGATAAGGGTCCGAAATGTGCGGCCCGGCGGACGCGCGCAGCACATCGACGCCGTTCCCCTCGGCATCGGTAAGCACCTGGTCCAGCAGGGCAGACTTGCCGATGCCCGGCTCTCCGCCGACCCAGCAGACCTGCCCGTGCCCGAGGCGCAGCCGGAGAACGGCGTCGTTGAGCATGGTTATCTCGGCCGTGCGGCCGAGCAGTCCCCCCATGGGGCGCGAGTCTAAGCATGTGCGCAAGTCTTCGACCAGCGCGGACCGCCCGGACGTCAGCGGTCGTCCGGGCGGAGCCTCCGGAAGAGGGCGCCTGAGGTGCCACCGGGGGGTGGCCC